>JAPKDN010000311.1 GCA_028822575.1 Alphaproteobacteria bacterium
CCGACGCCTCGCAAGATATTGCTTTATCCAATAGAGTTTCGAGTCGGACGCTAAGGCGCCAGCTTTCTTGGCTGGTATAGCGCCCGTGCTTAGTTACTAAGGATGTCTATCACGGCGCGCGCGTAACTATATAACCTCGCCAACGTTATCAAGGGATAATCCTGGCAAGCCCGTTTGCTTTCGGGTTTCCTGCACGGAAGTGTCATCTTCGCAGAAACTCTTGATACCAGCTAAATAACGATCAACAAGTCGTTAGGTTGGCGCGCACCACAATGCGATCCAAATCTCTTGAAACGAGGCCTGTCCGCCAAATTCCAAACTATCAATCACCGTATCTATTTCTTCCTCGGATCGTGACCGAGCAACGTCTTAAAGGCCGCAGCATATCAACACTTCACACCAGTTGTGCGCGCTGCCGGCAACAATATGAGGTGGGTTTATCTCGAAGTAGACCACCTCCCAATCGGCGTCGAGTTCAAAGTTCGTCCAGTTCCGTTCATCCTCCCACAACGGGCAGGTTTCAAAATTCTAATCCCTTAACCCAATGAAGTAATTATTTCTTTACAGATACTTAATCTCATTTTTATTCTGCAACAAATCCATCTATTAATGACCGCTTTGTTTGAAAAGCATGGCCTACCCACCATAACCGCCACCGATCTCCAATATCCGTGAGATATCGGCTTCGACATACGTCAGGGTCCACATCAAAAAACCAGCATGCCAGAATTTAGAACTGCTGACGGGTTGCCCCATCACGTTCATCGCGGAATAAGCGAGAGAGTCAGGCGAGCCACGGATTTTTGGGATGAACGTGATGGGGCAACCCCAAAAGCGTCCTCAAGGAGCACCACCTTCTCTTTGATCACCTCTTCATAGGTGTCGCCATGAGCTATGCGATCAAATCCCGACAGCGTGAGATTTTGAGCTATCTGCACGATATATCATGGATCGGTGAATTTTAGGGCAAGGTGAAACGCGATGCCGCTCTTTGCCGGCCATTGTGGCGGGGCGATCAAGCTATCGGACGCGGGGGTCGCATCAACAGTGGCGAGGAAGGGTCTCAGGTCATCCAGGATTGCTCAGAAGAAGGCGGAAGCGGCGCCGGCAGTCTCGGGAGTTAGTGTTGCAGGTCAACGGCGGCGGCGGGATTTTCCAAATTCTCCAGGAGACCGGATTTGTGAATTATCCGAAACAGCGCGAAGCGCCGCAGATCAAGGGTTGGGTCAGGAGCGGTCGCTCGGGTGAGTAATCGTACTGTATGGTTGGAAATTAGATCCCGTCTATTCATCGCTTGACGCGTCAGCGCTATAGCATCAGCCCGTTTTTGGACGTGTAGATCCTTGTCAGTCCTATCATGGAGAGGTCGTCCTAGCGATCCGACATTCACCGGGCACCCCCCGAACACAGTGCCAACAGCCGACCGTTCCCGCATAAATCTGGCGTTATCACGGGTCATCCGTCCATGGCGTTAATGCCTTGGATCAATCGGCGTCACCTGTCCGGCGGCGTCCTCGATTACCTGAGCCGCGTCCAGGCACAAGTCCTCGCGGAAGCGCGAGCCGATGATCTGGACACCGCCCGGCAGACCCTCGCGCAAGCCGGTGCAGACCGCCACCGAGGGTAGGCCCAGCAGGTTCACACTGACCATCAGGGTTTGTGCCCGGAAGATGCGCTCGACCTCAGCGCGGGAGCCGACATCCTCGTTCGGGCGGAACGGCGGGATGTTCGAGACCGGCCCGACAATCAACGGGTAGGTCTCCAGGAATTGCATCCAGGCCCGGATCAACCGGGTCCGCTCCCCGATCAGGCGCATATACCCAGCGAGATCCACTTCCGGCGCGAAGCTTTCGAAATAGTCGAGGGAACGCACGATAGCGGCGGAGCCAAGCTCGCGCATCGCCTTGCCCATGATCGCGCGGGTCTCGGCGGTGATCAGTCCGGTCCACACCTCGCCGCAGCGCGCGATTTCCGGCGGGTCGACCCGATCCACGTCATACCCGGCGTCGGCCAGCATTTTTCCAGCCCGTTCCAATGCCTCGGTCACTTCCGGTTCGACCGGCGTGCCCGGCGGGTTCATCACCAGCGCAACCTTCATTCCCCGGTCCAGTTTTGGCCCTTCCAACGGCGCCGGCACCCACCAAGGGTCACGGGCATCACCACCGGCCATGACCTCTAGCCCAAGGCGGGTGTCGGCGACCGAGCGGGTGATCGGCCCTTGGGTCGACATCAACAGCATCAGCGGCGGGCGCTCTTCCTTGGCGGTCGGGTTAAAGGCCGGGATGCGACCCTGGGTCGGGCGAATCGTCACCAGTCCCGTGCAATAGGCGGGATAGCGCACAGAGCCACCAAGATCATTGCCATGCGCTAGACACCCTACCCCCGCCGAGAGCGATGCCGAGGCGCCACCGGACGAGCCGCCGGGCGTCCACTCCGGGTTCCACGGGTTCACCGTTGCACCAAACAAGGGGTTATCGGTGTGCCAGCGAAGCGAGAACTCCGGCGCGTTGGTCCGTCCAATGACGATCGCACCGGCTCTCAACAGATTGTCCACCACCGGGGAGTTAGCCTCGGCCACCATGTCCTTCAGCGCCGGGAGCCCGTTTGGGCTGCTCTGGCCGGCGATATCGATATTGTCCTTGATGGTCACAGGCACCCCGTGCAGCGCACCCAGCATATCGCCACGTGCCAACGCCGTGTCGGCGACCTTGGCCTCTGCCCGCGCGCTTTCATGCAGCGGCCGTGTGATCGCGTTCAGCGCCGGGTTGACGACGTCCAACCGACTAAGGTGAGTGTCGACGACCTCGACGGCGGAAATCTCCCGACCAGCGATCCGAGCAGCTGTCTCGCCGGCGCCGAGCTTCCAAAGCGCTTCAGTCATGGTGGTTCTCCTGGATCTGGTCTTCTGGTGAATCCTTTGGATCAAGTCGCTTGCCGCACCCGGGGGATGACTTCCTCAGCCATCAACTGCATGCAATCCATGGCAACGTTTTTGACCATGCCCGCCCATTCCATCGACACGATTAGATGGTTGACGCCAAGCCGCTTGTTGATATCGATCATCTGTTCGGCCACGTCATCGGGGGAGCCAATCAAGAACCGATCGCCGACCAGATCCTCGAAGCCGCCAGCTAGGGTCTCGCCCTCGGGCAGTTGATCGCTTTGACCAGTTGAATGATAGGCGGCGTATTTCTTGGAGACGAACGGCCCAGCCAGTTTGATCGCCTCTTCGCGGGTCGGCGCGACGAAGGCCTCACGGCGCATCGGAAATTCGGCTGGAAACGGCTTTCCCGCCTCGTCCAGCAGGCGTTTATAGTGGTCCACCTGCCCGACCAGGGTCTCGATCGTGGTGTGCGGGTTGATGTACCAGCAGTCGCCATGCTCGACGATACGCTTCATGGCCGCGTTGGCGTTACCGCCAATCCAGATCGGCGGGTTCGGTGTCTGGATCGGCTTTGGCCAGCACACCGCCTCGTCCAGCTCGAAATGCGTGCCTTTCATCGACACCACATCCTCGGACCAAAGCCGCTTGATCGCGATCAGCGCCTCGGTGGTCCGCCTGCCGCGTTCCTTCATAGAGGTCCCGAAGGCCTTGAACTCCACGTCGCGGTAACCGATCCCAACGCCAAAGATCAACCGCCCGTTGGAGAGAATATCGATGGTCGCCAATTGCTCGGCGATGTCCAGCGGCTTGTGCAGCGGCAACAGCACGATCCCGGCGTTCAGCCGTGCGTTCTTCACCTCGCCCGACAGCCGCGCCAGCACCGGCAACTGTTGCAGCGCCTGATAGTCCGGCGTGGAATAATGCGAGCCCTTGGTGATCGAGGCATAGCCTAGCCGATCCGCCATCCTGGCCTGCTCGATCAACTCCTCGGCCGCAGCCGCCATGTCGACGCCAAACTCATACTGACCGCGCAGCATGACACCGATTTGAAGCGGCATGGAGAACTCCCCAGAAAATACAAAATTTTAAGCTACGATATTAGCCGCGCCGGGAGGTCAGGGATAGGCCGAACTGGACCATTCCCGCCCCCGGCCCCGGCAATATCACCGATATATATCAAGGCCCCTGACAGGCCCGCTGCCATTGCCCGGCGCCATCCAGCAAAACTCCCAATGCGCCGCGTAAGCGCTAACGAGCGATTGTGTTCCTCCCGGTTCAGTGAACGGGCCGGAAAAAGGGACCAAAAGAAAGTGGGACAACCAGGCTCGAAAACCTATCTCACAAGCTTCGTCAACTCACGCTTGACGCGGGGCCGGCGCCCGAGACATTCCATGGTCACGGCGAGCCGATCACGATCGGACACGTCGAAAAACGTGGATTTTTCCCGTTTGCAGCTTGCTGGCCCGACATCGCCAAGTAGCCCTGGCCACGCATATGGTCGTCGAAGCGCTCAAACAGCGCCTCGATCGCCTTGGCCCGGACCAGCAGTTCCCTGAACAACCAGACCGTCTTGGCATCCGGCACCCGGGCACGTAGCCCCAGGCCCAGGAACCGCATGAAAGTAGCCGGTAATGGACTTGGAATTCGGTCTGGTCATCCAAGAGATTGTGCAGCGCCTGTAGCACCGGGATCTTAAACATCAGGACCGGATCGTATAGTGGCCAGCCACCCCTGCGGCGCACGGACCGGCACAGCGCCCGGACCAACGGCCAGCGGAACA
>JAPKDN010000312.1 GCA_028822575.1 Alphaproteobacteria bacterium
CCCAGATCATGATGGACGTTTATCACGCGAACGGAAGCTTTCATGGGCGTGACAACATGCTATTTTGGAGTGCGTTGATGTGATGCGAAGCGCAGGAACGGAGACCCTATGATCACCCTTTACGGCATCCCCAATTGCGATACCTGTCGCAAGGCCCGCAAATGGTTGAACGCCGCTGGGATCGAGCATCGCTTTCACGACTTTCGCAAGGATGGCCTGGAGGCTGGAGCGGTGGCGGCCTGGTCGGTGGAGCTTGGTTTGGACATGTTGGTTAACCGCCGTGGCACCACCTGGCGTAAGCTCGCTGACAATCAAAAGGCCCGGCTCGATTCCGAGCCGACGCGGTTGCTTTTGGAAATCCCTACCCTTTTGAAGCGTCCGGTTATTGATCTGGGGGATCGCCGCCTAGTAGGCTTTGAAGCATCGGTCATCTCGACCCTCGAAGCGCTCTAACCCAAAGGTGGCCCATGGCTCCCAAGATCACGCCCCGCGTCTTGATCGCTAGCTTCAAGCATGAGACCAACACGTTCAGCAATCAGTCCGCCGATCTCGCCGCCTTTGAGGCCCGCTCGCTGTATTTTGGGGACCAGGTGCGCGAGGTGCATGCAGACACCAAGGTGGAGATCGCGGCCTATCTCGACGCCGCCGACGCTCAGGGCTGGGAAGTCGTCACTCCAATCTCGGCCAGCGCCACTCCGTCTGGTCCGGTCACTGAGGAATGCTTCGAGACTATCGTTGGCGAGATTCTGGCCTCGATCGCCACCGATGGGCCGTTCGACGCGATCCTGCTAGCCCTGCATGGTGCCATGGTGACAAGTCATCTGGAAGACGGCGAGGGTGAGTTGCTGCGTCGGGTGCGGGCCAAGGTCGGCAAGGGCACACCCATTGGCGTCTCGCTGGACCTGCATGCCAACGTGACACGAACCATGGCCGACAATGCTGACGTGATGATCGCGTTTCGCACCTATCCCCATGTCGATGGCTACGAGACCGCCGAGAAAGTGGCGGCGCGTATTGCCGGTATTTTGAACGGCAACTCCCGGCCGACCACGACCGTGTCCCAAGGCGCGATGCTTGATGGTGTCGATCACGGGCGCACCACCTCGCCGGGCCCGATGTTGGAGATCCTGGCGCTGGCCGATGAAATCGCAGCGTGTGAGGAAGGCGTGCTCGAAATTACCGTCAATGCCGGCTTTCCCTGGACCGATATCCATGATGCCGGGCCCAGCGTCATGGTCGTCGGCGAAGGAAAAAATCCACGCTATAAGGCCATTGCGGACAAACTCATCCAGGAAATTTGGACGCGCAGGGCTGAGATCACTATCGCGCCGGTGACACCCGCCGAGGCGATGGCTTGTGTCGCGGCGCTCGGCCCTGGCGACAAGCCAATCGTGCTCGCCGACTTCCCCGATAACCCGGGCGGTGGCGGATATGGCGATGCAACGGCCCTGCTCGGCGCGATGATCGAGGCGGACCTCCAGGACGCTGCGCTGACCATGCTATATGATCCGGAGGCGGTAGAGACCTGTATCGGCGCCGGCGAGGGTGCGGCACTGGAACTTGCCTTAGGGGGTAAGATCGATCCAAGCTATGGGGAGCCGCTTCAGGTAACCGCCACGGTAATTGCGATCACTGATGGGGTCTTTCGTTATGAAGGACCGATGGCCAAGGGTGCGCTGAGCGAGAATGGAGCTTGTGTGCGGATTGCCATTGGCGGCGTGGAGGTTTGCGTCTCTTCCCGCCGGGCCCAGGCCTTGGACCGCCAGCATTTCCGTCATTTCGGCGTCGAACCCGAGACTAAGTCGATCCTGGCGGTAAAATCTGCGCAACATTTTCGGGCCGCTTTCGAGCCGATCGCTCGCGAGGTCATCGTCGTGGATGGTGGCGGAGGATTAACCTCTCGGAACTACAAGTCGCTGACCTATACCAATGTGCGCCGTCCGGTTTATCCATTAGATCTGGAGTAGAGCATGGCTTCCGACATCATCATCATCGGCGGAGGCCTGGTTGGATCTGCGCTGGCGCATGGCTTGGTCAAGGGCGGTGCCACGGTCACGATCCTGGACGAAGGTGATCTCGCGTTCCGTGCCAGCCGGGGCAATTTTGGTCTGGTATGGGTTCAATCCAAGGGCGACGGCATGCATGAATACGCTCAGTGGAGCCGGAAATCCTCGGACCTCTGGGGTGATTTCGCGGCCTCGCTGGGCGAGGAAACGGGGATCAATGTTGGTCATCATCGTCCCGGCGGCATGGAACTGTGTCTCGATCAGGACGAATACGAGTCCATTGAGAACTCCATCAAGCGCATGCACAATCAGCCCGGTGTCGGTGAGAACGACCGGCACATGATAGACGGTGACGAAGTTAGGCGGATGGAGCCAAATGTCGGTCCCGAGGTCGTTGGCGCCTCGTTTTGCCCGCATGATGGTATCGTCAACCCATTGTTTACCCTGCGCGCGCTGCATCGGGTCCTGTCGGCGGCCGGCGTTGACTATCGCGCCGATCACCGGGTTGAACGCATCATCCCCGAGCGTGGCGGGTTTCTAGTGGTCACCGCGCGCGGAAGTTTCAATGCGGCTAAAGTCATCCTCGCCGCCGGCAATGGCAGCGCTGCGCTTGGCGCCGATGTCGGATTGAACGTTCCGGTTGGCCCCGAACGTGGCCATATCATCGTCACAGAGCGTACTCGTCCGCTTTTTAATCATGTCCTTGGCCAGGTCCGTCAGACCGACGAGGGTACGGTGATGCTGGGGGCGACCAAGGAATCTGTTGGGTTCGATACCGGCTTCAACCTGGAGATGATCCGCAAGGTCGCTAGCAATGCAGTGCGCAAGGTGCCGGTGCTCAAGGGGCTTCGCATGATCCGAAGCTGGAGCGCACTTCGAATTATGTCACCCGACGGCTTTCCGGTGTATCAGGAGTCCGATGGCCATCCCGGCGCTTATTCCATAAGTTGCCACAGTGGGGTGACCCTTGCTGCCGCTCATGCTTTAAAACTTGCGCCCCGATTGTTGCAGCCTGGTTTCAACGATATTTTCGCCGCTTTCTCGCCCCGGAGGTTCGATGTTTCAAAGACTGACTGACCTGATGCGAAAATCCGTTTCGTTCAGCTTCGAGGGCCAAGATATAGAGGCGCTAGAAGGCGACACCCTGGCCGCTGCGCTTTTGGCCGCTGGGATCAATAGCCTGCGTGACGCCCCGGTCTCTGGTGCCAAGCGTGGCCCGTATTGCATGATGGGCGTGTGTTTCGAATGCTTAGTCGAGATCAACGGATCGGGCCACCAACAGGCCTGTTTGATCCCTGTCCGACAGGGGATGGATGTGCGTCGGCACAAGGCGATCAAGTACGTTGGTGTTGAAGGAATGGGGCAATGAGCGCCGAGGTTGATGTCGTCGTCATCGGTGCGGGTCCAGCTGGGATGGCCGCCGCTGCATCTGCCGCGGGCGCGGGTGCTTCGGTCGTGGTCCTGGATGAACAATCTGAGCCGGGTGGACAGACCTATCGCTCCATCGAATCGGTTGAGCGCCACCGCCCAGCCGACCTGAGCTTTCTTGGCATCGCTTATGCTCGTGGAAGCAAGGTCGTCCGCAACTTCCGCTCTGTGCGAACTGATTACCGCCCCGGTGCCACGGTCTGGCAGATAGGCGCTATCGATAAGGGCAAGCGCCGCGAGGTTGTCTACAGCAAGGACGGAAGCGCCACCAAACTTTCAACCCGCCATCTGGTCATGGCGACCGGTGCGCAGGAACGCCCGGTGCCGATCCCAGGCTGGACCCTGCCGGGGGTGATGACCGTCGGCGCGATACAATCAGCGCTGAAGACCTCCGGCGTTTATCCGTCTGGAAAATTGGTTTTGGCCGGTTCCGGACCGTTGATGCTGCAACTGGCAGCGCAGCTAATCGCCGGCCATGTGCCTATCGCCGCGATTGTTGACACTACGCCTCCAGGCGGTCTTGCGCGGGCGTTTTTCCATCTGCCATTCGCATTGGTCGGCGGCGAAACCCTGATGAAAGGCCTGCAACTTAGGCGTGCCGTCAAGAACTCCGGCGTCAATATTTACCCTGGCGCCAGCCATCTTTCCGCCCAGGGTGAGGGCAAACTTTCCAGCCTGTCCTTCACCTCGGAAGGGCGCGACATCACGATCGACGCGGATGTCGTCGCCTTGCATGAGGGGGTGATTCCGAACACCCAACTCAGCCGTTTGGCGGATGCTGATCATCAGTGGAACGACATCCAGCGTTGTTTCCATCCGGTCACCGACCAGTGGGGCGAAACCTCGGAGGGTGGGGTTTATGTGGCGGGTGACGGCGGCGGGATCGCCGGTGGTTTGGCGGCGGCGCGGAGTGGCAAGATCACCGGCCTTGCAATCGCCCGGCGCCTCGGCCTAATGGAGGACAGCGCCCGTGACATCGTCGCCGAGGAGGAGCGTGTGCGGCGTTTCATCGACGCGGCGATCCGCCCGTTCCTGGACCGCTACTATCCGGCGCCAAAATGGATTGGCGCGGCAGCCGATGACGTGGTCCTGTGCCGCTGTGAGGAAGTCACCGCCGGCCAGTTGCGCGAGGCGATGAGTCATGGCTGTTCTGGTCCGAACCAGGCCAAATCCTTCCTGCGCTGTGGCATGGGGCCGTGTCAGGGCCGAATGTGCGCGAACAGCGTGAC
>JAPKDN010000313.1 GCA_028822575.1 Alphaproteobacteria bacterium
CACGGCGCTGGCGCTTGAATCCGGCTCGGCGACCATGACGAGTGGTTACGACGCGACTAAGCCGATCCGGATAGCGCGGTTCACGATCAACGACTATCACGCCAAGCGGCGCTGGCTCTCGGTGCCGGAGATCTTCATGTATTCCTCGAATATTGGTTCGGTGAAGATGGCGCTGGACTATGGCTCGAAGGCTCAGCGGAGTTTCATGGGTAAACTGGGCTTCCTAAAGCCGGTGGCTGTGGAATTGCCGGAGCGTGGGACCCCGATGGCACCTAATCCGTGGCGTCGTATTAGCACCATGACGATCTCCTATGGTCACGGCATCGCGGTCAGCCCCCTGCATTTGGCTAGCGGCGTCGCAACCATCGTGAATGGCGGTATTCGGTGGCCGGTAACGGTTCTGAAACGCGATCCCCAGGTTCGGGTGCTGGGCCAGCAGGTGGTTTCCAAGAAGACCTCTGAGGCGATGCGCAAACTACTGCGCCTGGTGGTCGCGAACGGAACAGGGCGCAAGGCTTCAGCCGATGGTTATTTGGTTGGTGGCAAGACCGGAACCGCCGAGAAGCCAAGCAAGCGCGGTGCCTATGCCCGCAAGTTGCTTCTGTCATCCTTTGTCTCTGCGTTTCCGATGCATGATCCGCGTTATGTCGTGCTGGTGATGATCGACGAACCCAAGGGGAACAAGGGTTCCCATGGCTATGCGACTGGCGGATGGGTGGCGGCGCCGGCGGTCAAGCGCATTATCGCCCGCAGTGCGCCATTGCTCGGAATTCATCCTTTTGACGAGGAATCGCCTGAAATTCGCCAAAATTTGGATATCCAATCACGCCCAGAGAAAGGTCGAAAACGCCTTGCGTCTTTCTGAGCTCATCAATGGCGACGGTGCTGAATTCGACCCGGCCTTGAATGAATTGGCTGCGGCGGGGGCACTCGATATGGATATCCAAGGCGTTACGAGTGATAGCCGGGCGGTTCGCCCGGGTTTTTTGTTCGCGGCCCTGCCCGGAAGCGTCACCGACGGTCGGCGTTTCATTCCCGAGGCCGTCGCTCGTGGCGCCGTGGCGGTACTGATGTCGAGCGATGGCGAGGTCGGGACCGAAGCTCGTTTTTTCCGCATCGCCGACGCTAATCCGCGTCACCGCCTGGCCTGCATTGCCGCTCGGTTCTACGCCCGGCAACCGGCGACCATTGCGGCGGTGACGGGCACCAATGGCAAAACCTCGGTCGCCGAGTTTGCGCGTCAACTCTGGGCCGGCGTCGGCGCCAGGAGCGCCAGCTTGGGCACGCTTGGTCTGATAACCGCAGCAGGACGCTCAGGGCCGGGCCTGACGACACCGGACCCGGTCGCCCTGCATGCCCAATTATGCGATCTGGCTGCTGGCGGTACAGATTGCCTGGCCATGGAAGCGTCGAGCCATGGCCTGGATCAGTGCCGCTTGGATGGCGTGCGCGTGCGGGTCGCAGCATTCACCAATTTCTCCCAGGATCATCTGGACTATCACGGCGACATGGCCGGGTACCTGGCGGCTAAGTCGCGGCTGTTCTCGGAAATTCTGACCGACGGTGGGACCGCCGTGCTCAACCGCGATATTGTTGAATTTGAGCGGATCGCGAAGAAATGCCGGGCGCGTGGGATCACGGTGACCGGCTTTGGCGAGTCTGAAAATGCCGAGCTCCAACTTCTCAAAAGCACTCCTTTGTCGTCGGGCCAAGAACTGACGCTACGTCTCGATGGCCGGGACCATCGTGTTCTCCTGCCGTTGGTTGGCGCCTTTCAGGCGATGAACGTTCTGGCCGCGCTGGGGCTTGTGTCGCGCGCCGATGACCGACCAGCAGCGGACTTTCTTGAGAGTTTGGCAAGCCTGACGAGCGTGCCCGGTCGCATGCAACTGGTTGGGCGCCATCCGTCTGGCGCGCCGGTTTACGTTGATTTTGCTCATACACCCGAAGCGCTTGCCTCCTTGTTTGGTGCCCTGCGTCCGCATGTATCAGGACGGCTGATCTGTGTGTTTGGCGCTGGCGGGGATCGCGACCTTGGGAAGCGACCCTTGATGGGGAGGGCTGTTCACAAATGCGCGGATGTGGCGATTGTCACCGATGATAATCCACGCACCGAGGACCCGGCGGTGATTCGTTGTGCGGTTCTGGCGGGTTGCCCTGGCGGGCATGAGATCAGAGATCGCGGTATGGCCATCGCCGCTGGCCTCGACGGTTTGACCAAGGTCGATGCGCTGGTGATCGCTGGTAAGGGCCACGAGAGCGGCCAGATCGTTGGTGATCGGGTGTTTCCCTTCGATGACGCCGAGGTTGCGCGTCGCGCGTTGCTGGATATCGGAGGGGGGGCAACATGACGGCGGCGCTCTGGACCGATATCGAAGCTGTGCGCGCCACTGGTGGTAAGGCTTCGGGTGCCGCGTGGAACGCCTTGGGGGTGGTGATCGATAGCCGAAAAGTGCAGCCGGGTGATCTCTTCGTCGCGCTTCCAGGAGAGTGTGCCGACGGTCATGATTTTGTCGCCGGAGCCTTGGCGCGGGGCGCAGCGGCGGCCTTGGTTGACCGGGTGCCCGAGAACGTTGCGAAGGACGCCCCTCTTCTGATCGTGGGTGACGTGCTTGATGGTCTTGCCCGTCTTGGTGCCGATGCGCGTTCGCGCTCAACCGCGAAAGTGGTCGGCGTCACCGGTAGCGTCGGCAAGACCGGCACCAAGGAAGCGCTGATGCGCGCGTTATCCGCCGCTGGAGCAACGCATGCTAGCGGTGGCAATCTGAACAACCATATTGGCGCGCCATTGAGCCTCTCCCGCTTGCCGCGCGACGCGGCTTACGCGGTACTGGAGATGGGGATGAACCACGCCGGCGAGATTGCTCCGTTGTCACGGATGATCCGCCCTCATGTCGCAATCGTCACTAACGTTGCGCCGGTCCATATCGAGTTCTTTAAGACTGAGCGGGATATTGCACTAGCCAAGGCAGAGATCTTTGAAGGCATGGAGCTGGGCGGCGTCGCGGTCCTCAATCTTGACAATGAATGGCACCCGGTTCTGGCGGAGTGTGCGCGGGCAAACGGCGTGGAAAGGGTCATCGGGTTCGGCCGGAGCACCGATGCCGAGATTCGACTGATAAAGTTAAAGTCCGATGTCGACGGCAGTCTGGTGGACGTCGAAATCGACGGCCGAGCCCTGTCGTATCAAATCGACGCCGTTGGCGCGCATTGGGCTTTCAATTCGATTGGCGTGCTAGCCTGTGCCTATGCGCTTGGCCTTGACATGGAAGCTAGTGCGGCGGCCATCAGGCGGATATCCGCTGGGCGTGGTCGTGGCGGCCAGGTTGATATCGATCTCACGAGCGGTGGGTCGTTCCGGCTGATCGATGAAAGCTATAATGCCAGCCCCGCGGCCATGCGGGCGGCGTTCGCGGTCCTCGCCATGACCCCACCTAGCGGCGCGGGAAAGCGGATTGCGATCCTCGGCGACATGCGAGAGTTGGGCAGCAGAGGCACCGATCTGCATGCGGAACTCGCTGATGATTTGTTGGCTGCATTACCAGGTCGAGTCTTCACCATCGGTCCGCTTATGCGGGCGCTTCGGGCGCGGTTGCCCCGCGTCATACGGGGAGTCCATGGCGATGTGAGTGCGGATATTGCTGATGTAATCGCCGCCGAGGTGAGGCCTGGAGACGTGCTTCTGGTCAAAGGGTCGCTTGGAACGAACATGGCGCCGATCGTCGCCGCCATCGAGGCGTTGGCTGAGCCGCAGCGCCTCTTGGTCAACGGACGATAGGGGCGGCGATGCTGTATAATTTGCTGTTTCCGCTGGCCGATGAGTATCAGTTTTTCAATCTGTTCCGGTACCTTACATTCCGGACCGGCGGTGCCGTTATGACCGCCCTGGTGATCAGTTTCGTGATGGGTCCGATTGTGATCAAATGGCTGCGCGCGCAACAGCGCGAAGGCCAACCGATCCGCGACGACGGCCCGGTCACGCATCTGATAAAGAAAGGCACGCCGACCATGGGGGGCCTTTTGATCCTGATTGCACTGTCGATTTCGACATTGCTTTGGGCGGACCTGCGAAATGGTTATGTCTGGTCGGTGCTTCTGGTGACCGGAGGCTTTGGCCTAATTGGGATCGCCGATGACTACCTGAAACTCAGCCGCAGGAACTCCAAGGGTTTGCCGGGCAAGGTGAAACTTGTTTTGCAGGTCTTTATTGGTGGGGCTGCGGCTTATGCGATTTCTGAGCTCTCGACGTCGCCGATGGCCTTGGGTTTAAGCGTTCCGTTCTTCAAGGATCTTCTAGTCGATCTTGGATGGTTCTTCTTCCCCTTCGCGATCCTGGTCATGGTCGGGGCGTCAAACGCGGTCAACTTGACGGATGGCTTGGATGGACTGGCCATCGTGCCGGTCATGATCGTGGGCGCCTGTTTCGCGTTTATCGCCTATTTGGTTGGAAATACGGTGTTCTCGCAGTACCTGCAAATTCACCACGTCGTTGGCGCTGGCGAACTTGCGATCTTCTGTGGCGCTCTGATCGGCGCCGGTTTGGGGTTCCTTTGGTTCAACGCGCCGCCGGCGATGGTCTTCATGGGCGATACGGGCACTCTCGCGATGGGCGGTGCGCTGGGTGCGATCAGCGTAGTGACCAAGCATGAATTGGTGTTGGC
>JAPKDN010000314.1 GCA_028822575.1 Alphaproteobacteria bacterium
GGCGGTTGGAACGATTACATCGAGCTCTGCGCCAAAACCGAAAACGTAAACGCGCATACCAGAATCAACATTGAAGCCTTCAACGTTGAAAAGCCGGCGGTGCAGATTGCCGGTGACTGGCACACGTGTGATCTATTGATCAGTTCGATCTCGCCGGATTACGTGATGGATAGTGTTTACGGTGAGCTCAATTACATCGGCCGCGATTTCATCCCTGTGGTCTTACCCGTTAAACAAGTCATCCCTGATCCGACGTTCTTCCTCCACTATGCCAGTGGTGAGACCTACACACGCGTTGTGGAATACAAAAAGCTCACCGGCTATCAGTCGCCCCACACCTTGATCGGTATCGAAATCCCGTCGACCCGGAATAAGCTCTATCCCTACCCCATCAAGGTCGAACAGGATCTCGCGCAGCGTTACATAGACGCGATACAATCGGATAACGTTCTGTCGGTCGGCCGCCTCGGTAACTACCGCTATATGGATATCGGCAATGTCACGCTCGAAGCGTTAGAGAAAGTGTCCCAACTTTGAGCGTTCTGCCGGAAAACTTTCCCAACTCCGGCTCGCTCCGGCGTGCCGATCTGCCCACGCCGAAGCCGGATCTGCAGGCCTACGACCGAGAGCGGCGCCTCGCGCTTCTCACCAGCCCACGCCGGCTACTTAATTACTTACGCTTTCGCTGGGCGGCCCGCCGTCCGGATATCAGTTATTGGCCGATAAAACTGGACATCGAGAATGTGAGTCGCTGCAACTTCGCCTGCACCATGTGTCAGGTTAGTGACTGGCCCGGGCGACAGCGCGCGGGTGACATGTCCTTAGCGGATTTCCAGTCAATCATCGACGGCCAGCCCGGATTGATTGAAATAAAGATCCAAGGTATGGGCGAACCTACCATGCAAGGTGACGCCTTCTTCGACATGATCCGCTACGCGCGGCGCAAACATATCTGGGTACGGACGACTACTAACGCCTCGCTCCTCCATCTCAACGATAACTATACCAAGCTGATCGACTCCGGCGTCAATGATATCCAAGTCTCGCTCGACGGCGCGACCGTCGCGACTTACGAAGCGATCCGACGCGGCGGAAAGTTTGACCGCGTCATCCAAAACTGCCGCCTGCTTAACGACTACGCCCGCGAGAACGGCAATGTCGGGATCCAAATGTGGGTTGTAGTGCAGCGCACCAACCTCAAAGAACTCGAAGCACTCGTCGACCTCGCCGGCGACCTCGGATTTGGTCGGCTTACGTTTGCGCTCGACCTCAACGATTGGGGTCAAGACGCGTGGCGTGATGCCAACGGCCAAGTGGCTGTGGAGCATTTGGTCGACACTACGCGGGCGTTTGCGTTGGTCAAGCAGGGCAAGGCGAACCGTATTGCCGTCAGCTTCTGGACTAACACTACTAAATACAGCACCCGTAAGGCCGAAACCCTATGTCCGTGGCCGTTTGAGCGCGCCTACGTATCCTCAGATATGCGCATCGTGCCGTGCTGTATGATTGGCAATCCCAGTGTTGCTGATCTCGGCGATGCCGCTACCTTTGAATCGAACTGGTTTGGCCAAAGCTACTCGGACTTCCGCCAGTCCCACCTCGACGGCAACATCCCGCGCCAATGCCAGGGGTGTTATGAGGTATCGCCATGAACGCGGCCAACCCCACCCGCACTAGCGTTTTGTTGCAGGAAACGTACAACGACGCCGAGCAATTTATTTGTAGACCACGCTCGCTTTAGGTCGAGTGCCATGGGCAGGAGTCAAAGGTACCACCGTCATGCGTTCGGTCAGGTAGTTCGCATAGTCCCGTTCAATTTCTTCGAGCGCGAAGCGCGCGAGATCCTCAAGTGGCTGGCGCAATAGGCAATGCTGGGCGCGCACTTCGTCAATTAGCTTGCGCATGAACATCAGGCTTATCTGCGCCACGCTGTTGCCGGTAGGGTGGACGATGCCAGCGCTCTCGATTTGGTGCTTCACTTCGTCGTCAATGCCGTTCCAGTATTTTTCCTGAACTTCACGTACATACGGATCTTCCGCCCAGATCATTTGATCCACCTTGATGCTGTGCTTGGTCCCTTCAACTTCCGTCACCTCAGACAGAAAGTCGGAGTAGGTCTCAAAGTACTCGGTGCCCTTCAGCGGCCGGATAGCCGAGATCACGCCGGCATACACGTAGTTCTTCGCCAGGTAAAAGAGCGTCGCGTGGAGCGAAACCTCGATGTCGTCCAACGTCGTCTTGGGCGTCACCAGAATAATATTGATATGCGGCTTAATTCCCACCTCATGGCATAGGGCCAGGGCATTGTGGATTTGCTCAGTGGTGCATCGTTTGCTCATGTCATCCAGCACGGGCTGTGAGAACGACTCAACTCCGATGATGAGCCGCCTAAAGTTGGCGCGCCGCATCCACGTCAACACTTCGAGCGTTAGATCGGTTGCCCGTGCAAAGCACATGAACGTCAAGTCGCCAAAGTCTTCCTCGATGACTTTCTCGCAGAACCGTATAACGGAGCGTTTGTTGATCACAAAGTCGTCGTCTGTCAGGTAGATCGTTTTGGTTCGCGGATGGCTTGCGATGATCCGCTTGACCACTTCAATGACGTTTTCCTCGGTTGCGCTAAGCACTGGCACAGTTGTACCTGAACCCCAGGTCAGCTGGTTAGTGGAGCTACAAAACTTGCACCCGATAGGGCAGCGGTTGCGCGAGAAGATGCGCACCGTATGGATCTCTTGCTCGTTTGTGGCGGTAAGCCGATCACCATATTTGGCGACGTAGTGATCCCAGTAGGGCTCGTACGGAATGTCCTCCCAGGGGATCGCTAGCGTAGCGTCGTTGAATATTTCCTGCGTTAGCGGTTGCGCTGGGTTCTTGAAGATTATCCCTGGTATGTCTTGCCAAGGTTTGCCTTGGGCCAGCATCAGCATCGGTATTTCGCCCTCGCCGATGATCGCCATACGGGCCGGCGTCTTGTCGAGAATGGTTTGGTAATTGAATTGGGCTTCGATGCCCCCGGCGACAATTATGGCGTTGGGCTTGAGGTTCGCTGCGATGTGCATGTTTTGCATATCGGTGGGCAGCGTCTCGTCGAGGCAGGAGAATCCAATGATGTCCCAGTCGCGGCTAAAGATTACCGTTGGGAGATCATCGCCTTCGCCGGTGACGAGGTGGAGGTTTGGGTCGTGCCACACGGCGTCGATGTCGTGTTTTTGTAGATAGGCGGCGAGCCGCACCACACCGGGTGCGGGGCTCATGAAGTACTTGTCCGCCATGTACTTCGGGCTACACGGCGAGATAAGGAGGATTTTCACGCTAGTCCTTTCAGCGTTTTCTAATCAGCCATCGTAAAGAAGGCTTCGAGAGAAATCTCGTCCGGTATGGGGTGTTCAGCCAGCCTACAGGTCATGCTCGGTATTCCTCATAAGGGGGTCGGTTTAGGGCCGGGTGTCGTCACCTCGGGCCACAGGGGTATGCTGGAAGCACTGACTTCTGCGCTGAGCGTGCCGTAATTATCCCCGCAGTGTGCCGCGCCTTGGTTAACTAAGATTAAAGATGGGGTGGTCTACCCATTGCTGACAGGGCCCAAGCTCCTATATTTTGGCACCCATGGATGCGCCCACTACCACCCACCCCAATAGGCTCGGGTTTGCCAAGCCACCCGCCGAAACCCGGGTGGTGGTGGCGATGTCGGGCGGCGTTGATTCCTCGGTTGTGGCGGGAATGCTGGCGCGCGATGGCTATGACGTGGTGGGTATCACGCTACAGCTTTACGACATGGGCACAGCGTCGGTGAAAAGCCGCACCTGCTGCGCCGGGCAAGACGTCATCGATGCTCGTCGTGTCGCCGATACGCTGGGCATCCCGCACTATTTGTTGAACTACGAAGACCGCTTTCGCGATACCGTCATCAATGATTTCGTCGACAGCTACCTCGAGGGGCGCACCCCCATCCCATGCGTACGCTGCAATCAAACCGTCAAATTCGCAGACCTGCTCACTGCTGCGCGGGATCTCGGGGCCGACGCGTTGGCCACCGGTCATTATGTCCGCCGCGAAAAGGGTGCATCTGGCCCCGAACTGCACCGCGGCGTGGACGCCGGCCGGGATCAGTCATATTTTTTATTCGCGACCACCCCCGACCAGCTCGACTACCTGCGCTTCCCCTTAGGCGGTCTCAGCAAGTCGGAAACTCGCGCACTTGCCGCCGAGTTTGGCCTGTTGGTCGCTGATAAGCCCGACAGCCAAGATATTTGTTTTGTTCCGGGTGGCTCGTATCTGGACGTTGTTCGTCGCCACCGTCCCGAAGCGTTGGCCGACGGCGCCATTGTTGACCTTCAGGGCCGGGAACTGGCTCGGCATGAGGGTATCGCGGGCTACACCATCGGCCAACGCAAAGGCCTCGGCCTCGGCGCCGTCACCGGCGCGGGCGACCCACTTTATGTCGTCGAACTGCGCCCCGACGCTCGCGAAGTCGTCGTCGGCCCTAAAGAAGCCTTGCTGGTTGACGAAATCGGGATCAGCGAGGTGAACTGGCTCGCCTCGGATCTCGCCGCCGGCACATCACGCGCTTGCACCATCAAGGTTCGCTCAATGCAAGACGCTCAACCAGGCCACGTCACGCCAAACGGGCAGGGCACTGCCACCGTCACCTTGGACG
>JAPKDN010000315.1 GCA_028822575.1 Alphaproteobacteria bacterium
CTTGGTAGTCGACCCAAAAATCGAGCGCTTCTTTACTGCCGCCAAACAGACCGGTTTTCAAGTTGTCACCAGCCGGTAGGCTGTTCGCCCGATCCGGCGCGACCATGCCGATACCCTTCTTGTGGGTCGGGCCATAAGCATAGGACTTGGTGAATGCCGCTTGACGCCCTGGATCGGTGGTAAATTTTAGGAAATTATAGCCGGCGGCCTCGTTGGGGGCGCCCTTGACGATGGCCCAGGAATCGATCGCGAAGATCGTTTTATCCCAGATCATATCCAGGTTCTTGCCTTCCTTCTGCGCATTGGTGATACGACCGTTATAGGCGACGCTAAGCTCTACATCGCCAGCCGCCAGCCACTCTGGTGGCTGGGCGCCAGCTTCCCACCATTGGACCTTGGATTTGATCTGGTCGAGTTTCTTGAAGGCCCGATCGATACCGGCCGGCGTGTTTAGTTGTTTATAGACATCGGCGGGGCTCACGCCATCGGCCATCAGTGCGAACTCAAGGTTAAGTTTGGGCCCCTTGCGCATACCGCGCTTGCCGGGCCAAGTCTCGGTGTCCCAGAAATCCGCAAGGCTCGTTGGCTTCTTCTTCACGTTATCCGCGTTGAAGCCAATCACCACCGACCAGACCAGCATGCCAAGACCACATTCGCTTACCGCGTCGGGTAGCATCTGGTCTTTCGGAACGATCTTCGACCAATCGAGCGAAACGAAGACGCCTTCCTCACATCCGCGTACTAGTTCTGAGGTTTCCACCTGCACCACATCCCAAGGAAATTGCTTGGTGTCCTGCATGGCTTGGAACTGAGCCCAACCACCAAGATAGGTATCCTCGAGAAATTTGGTCCCCGTCGCCTTGCTAAAAGGGTTGAAATAGGTGTTTCGCTGAGCATCTTGATAGGTTCCACCCCAGCTCGCGATGGTGAATTCCCGCGCCTCCGCAGCGCTGGCGAGCATGCCAAGAGCGGCGGCGCCAGCAATCAAGGGTTTGATATAATTGAATGAACTGTGCATAGCGTTGAGTTCCTTTTGCTGTATTGAATACCTTCCAATTAGTCACTCTTGAAAGTTTCAAGGTTTACTTCGGTCGGCGCAATTGGAATCGGTGGTCTATTCGGTTGACCGTTTGAATATTACCTCCGCGATTGCAATTGGTCGTTGCGCCAATGCAGGAGCTCGACAACGATCAACAACGCCGCCGAAACTGCGATCAAAAGGGTCGCGATCGCCACGATCGACGGGTCCAACTGGTCGCGAAGGCCAGTGAATAATTGTCGAGGCAAGGTAAACTGGCCTGGCCCACTAATGAACAATGCGACCACGATTTCATCCAGCGAGGTGACAAAAGCAAAGATCGCGCCGGATAGCACGCCGGGCATGATCAGTGGCAACGTAACTTGAAAGAATGCTCCAAGCGGAGAGGCGCCCAGGCTCTCGGCTGCGCGCACCAGGTTCCAATCAAAACCCTGCAGCGTCGCGGACACGGTGATGACCACAAAGGGAACCGCTAGTACGACATGGGCGACGATCAGTCCTATATGGGTCTGCACCAGCCCAACCCGAGCGAAGAAAAAATACAGGCCAAGCGCGGTGATCACCAGGGGAACGGCCAAGGGCGAAATCAGCACTGCGAAAACCAGGGACTTTCCAGGGAAATCCGCCCGGGTCATACCATAGGCTGCCAAGGTGCCGAGAATGGTCGCGATGATCGTCGTCGCGACCGCCACGATCATGCTGTTCTCGACCGCGAACATCCATGGAAACGGTTCGAGCACGGCCTCATACCATCGCATTGAAAGCCCTGGCAGCGGGTAACTCAGAAAACTGCCAGAGCTGAATGAGATAGGAATGACCATGATGATCGGGCCCAGCAGGAAGATAAAACCCAAGACGCAGATACCCCGTAGGCACCAGTACCAGACGTGTTGACCTCGGGTCGCGTTGGCGGGGAGGGCCATGGCTTACCTCAGGTTATACGGACACCGTCTCGACCAGCCAGTCCCCGGTAGACGGGGTAGAGGATCGCGACACTCAGCAACAGAACGATAGCGATAGCGCTAGCCATCCCCCAATTGCCCGTTTGCAGGGCGAATTGGGCTATCAAATAACTAAGCATTTGGTCTGAGGGGCCACCGATCAATGCCGGCGTGATGTAGAAACCCAGTGATAGGATGAACACCAGCAAACACCCCGCGCCGAGCCCCGGCAAGGTTTGCGGCAGATAGACCGACAGGAAGGCCGCCAGCGGTCGGGCGCCGAGCGAGGATGCCGCCCGCATGTGGCTTTCTGGAATATTCTTCATCACCGCGTAAAGCGGCAATATCAGGAAAGGTACGAGGATGTGAACCATCGCGATATACACGCCGAGCCGATTGAAGATCAGCGTCAATGGCTCGCTGGTGAGGCCGGTAAACAATAGGATGTCATTAACGATTCCCTTGTTCTGTAACAGTACTACCCAGGCTGCCGTGCGAACCAGCAGTGATGTCCAAAATGGCAGCAACACCAGGATTAGCAAAATTCGCGAGAGGCGCTTGCCAACAGTGGCGATCAGATAGGCCATGGGATAGCCAATGGCGATGCTATAAAACAGCACCCAGAAGCTGATCCAGATCGTGCGTTTCAAGTAGTCGATATAGATCGTTCGTTCTCGCGGCGCCACGCTTATGGAACCATCCCATTGGCGCTTTAGGTCAACCGACGCCAGTAGGTAGCGCGAGGTGAATGGGCCGCTGGCCGCCTTGATTGAACGCCAATACGCGATGTCGGCCCAGCGCTTGTCCAGTTCGATCAAAGCCTCCTTGTAGGGCGGTGCCTCGATCCGGCGAATTTTTCTCCCAGTTCGCATGATCAGGCTACGAAAACCGCTGATCTCGTAGTTAAGTCGCATCGCCAGCGCCGCCGCCGTCTTGGCCTTGTAGGCTTCTTTCAGATCAATGGCCAAGGCGGCATAGACCGCCTCGCCAGGAAGTTCAGCGCCTTCCCATGCAGCCACCTTGGCTGCAGTCAGGGGGAATACCTTCGGGAGTTTTGGGTCGTCGACACTAAAATATAAAAGTGAGAGGATCGGGCCGACGAACACCACTAGTACGAACGCGAAGAGCGGCGCGACGAGTAGGAAGGCGCTCAACTTGCGGCGACGCTGGGCGGCGCGCAGCTTGACGACGAGGCTACGCTGATCCGCGGCGGCACCGCCGTTCTCGAGCACGCTCAAGACCGTTCCAGGGCCCGGCAATGATCGGCCGACCAGCCAACCTCGATTTCTTGGCCAGGCTGGAGCGTCCCAGTGGCCGCGCTGGCCGGAATGCGCGCGGTGAAATCATCCCGGCCGAGCATAGCTAAGCGGATCCTGTTGTGATCGCCGAAATAAATCACCTCACGTACGACGGCTTTGAACTGGTTCGCCAGCGAACTATCGCCTGGATTTATCTCCAGTCGCTCGGGGCGGATAGACAATGTCGTCGGCGCACCAACCTCGCACGCCCATGCGGCGCGGGCGACGATGGTCTCTCCCGAGGGCAGATGAATGGTGCGGTACTCGCCATCGACGCTGTCTATTCGGCCTTCTAGGTTGTTATTCTCGCCAACGAAATTCGCTACAAAGGCATTGGAGGGGTTCTCGTAGACTTCGTGTGGCGTGTCGATCTGTTGAATTACCCCGTCGTTCAGGATCGCCACTCTATCAGACATGGTCAATGCTTCGCCCTGGTCATGGGTGACATAGACCACGGTCATTCCCAGCGCCTCATGCAGATGCTTGATCTCGATCTGCATTTGTTCGCGCAACTGCTTATCAAGCGCGCCAAGAGGCTCATCCATCAGCACCAATTGTGGTTCGAAAACCAATGCCCGGGCCAGAGCCACACGTTGTTGCTGGCCGCCGGAAAGTTGATTTGGCCGTCGGTCGCCGAGACTACCCAATTCGACCATGTCCAGAGCCGACGCCACCCGCTCGGCGATCATTGGCTTGGAGAGCCGGCGTTGAACCAACGGGAAGGCGACGTTCTGAAAGACTGTTTTGTGCGGAAAAAGCGCATAGTTTTGAAAAACGATTCCCATCTCGCGTTTGAAAGGCGGCACATTGTTAAGGGACTTACCGTTCAGGGTAATATCACCGGAGGTCGCCGCCTCAAAACCAGCGAGCATCAGCAAGGTCGTCGTCTTTCCCGAGCCCGAGGGTCCGAGCAACGTAAGGAACTCGCCCTTGTAAATATCCAAATCAAGGCGTTCGACAACGTTCGTGAGACCGTCATAAGTCTTCTCGATGGCTTCGAACCGGACGATGACTTCTATTTTACCAGACATTCCCCAAGCTGCTCCCAAATTCAACAACACCGTAGCCGAACAGGGTTGATATTGGAACCACAGAGAAAACCCTGACTTGATAGACAGTTTCTCAACTATTTTAGGTCATCTTGAGACGATCGCAGCTATCGCTTTCAAGTCGCCTGTAAGGCGATAATCGGAAATCATACGCTGCGAAGTGGCCGTCGCTTGAGTACGGACAAGCAACATTCTAGCCTATTATCTCAATACAAGTGCTGGTCCCCATTTTGGGGAACTGTCATAATTGTCTTAGACCATAGTCATTTTTAATCGGTTTTCGAGCATGAACTGCATCTTTAT
>JAPKDN010000316.1 GCA_028822575.1 Alphaproteobacteria bacterium
ATGTTTTATGAGAACTATGCCTGTGGATCACAGCGCAACTACACCGGCTACTGCAATAAGGAGTTGATGTATCTCTTTGAGAAGCAGTCGTTGATGGAGGATGGCCCGGAGCGTAAAGCACTGGTTTGGGAGATCGACAAGCGACTGCAGGAAGATGCGGCGCGTCCGATCATCTCCCAAAACGTCACGGCCACGTGCTGGCAACCCTATGTGAAGGGCTTCGTCATGATGACCAATAGTATTTACAATGGCTGGCGGTTGGAAGACGTCTGGTTGGACAAGTAATTCCAGCCAACAAGGAACGGACTGAGCCCACGCCGGATGGCGTGGGCTCGCCTCTTCCCAGCGCCATGCGTAGCACGAAATATGTTACACGCGTGTTTTACATAATTTAAGGGGCCCAGGAGACAGTCATGTCGACCTACCTCATTCGCAGATTTCTTTTGATGCTCCTGACCTTGATCGGGATGTCGATCGTCATTTTCGTGTTGCTGCGGTTGGTGCCCGGCAACATCGCCGATATCATGTTTGATTCCGCTGGCTTCGTTGATCCCGCGGAAAAAGCCTTGCTTGAAAAAGAGTTGGGTCTGGATCTGCCGATCCCGGTCCAATATTGGCATTGGATTAAAGGGCTCATGGTTGGGGATCTCGGCTTTTCCTATGTTTCGGAAATGCCGGCGATCGACGAGATTGGTCCGCGTATTCCGATAACTGCCAAGCTTGCCGGGCTGTCGCTGTTCTTCTCTGTTCTGTTTGGTCTGCCCTTGGGTGTGATCAGCGCGGTGCGCCAGAACACGCCTTTAGATTATGTCCTCAGGATCGTCAGTCTGAGTGGCCTGTCGCTTCCGTCGTTCTGGTTGGCGCTGCTTATCCTGATGGCCTGTGTCAGTTTTTTCGGTGAGATACCGATTTACACAGACACGCCTGAAACTCTTGGTGAGGAGCTGGCGCTCTATCTCCTACCTTCCGCGGCGGTCGGGTTTCGAGCGTCGGCCCTGATCATGCGGCTAACGCGATCGTCCATGCTCGAGGTGTTACGCCAGGATTATATCCGCACCGCCAAAGCCAAGGGGGCCTCGGACAACTCGATCAACTACGTCCATGCCTTGAAAAACGCCGTGTTGCCGGTGACGACGATTATCGGTATCGAGGCGGCGTTCCTCATTGGCGGGCTAATCATCACCGAGACGGTGTTCAATATCCCCGGCGTTGCCCATTTCCTGGTCGAGGCAATCCTGATGCGGGATTACCCGATTGTGCAGAACCTGGTGATGTTCATCGCCGTGATCGTCGTTGTGATCAACTTCCTTACCGACCTCACCTACGCGGCTCTCGACCCGCGTATTAAATATGCAGACTAGGAGGCTGATCCATGGCCGCCATAGACCATCAAAAAGAACTCGATCGTGCCGGCGCCAATGTCGACGGCTGGTGGGATAACACGATTCATCTAGCGCGCCGCTATCCCTTGGGGGCAATCGGCGCAGTGATGTTCATCATCTTCGTTTTCGCGGCGGTTTTCGCGGACGTGATCGCCCCTCACGACCCATTACAGACCAGCGCCGAGCATTCCTTGAAAGGACCCAACGCCTCCATGGTGTTTGGCGCCGATATGATGGGCCGCGATATGCTGAGCCGGATTATCCATGGCGCGCGTATTTCACTGGCTGTCGGCATCGGATCGATGCTGCTGGGTGGCGTTTTCGGTGTTTTCATCGGCTTGATGTCAGGTTATCTGCTCGGTTGGTTTGATCTGATCACCCAGCGCATTATCGATATCATGCAGGCATTGCCACTGCTGGTCATGGCCCTGGTCATGGCGGCGGCGCTTGGTCCGTCGTTGGAGAACACGATTTTCGCGATCTCCATACCTTTGGTCCCGCAGGTTGCCCGCGTTGTCAGATCCAGCACTTTATCTCTACGTGAAATGCCTTTCGTAGAGGCCGCCCGCGCCGGTGGAATGAGCGAATGGCGGGTCGCGGTGCGCCATGTCCTGCCGAACACCATGGCGCCGCTGATCGTACTTGGTACGGCGCAACTGGGATCGGCGATCCTGACCGAGGCGTCACTTTCGTTCCTTGGTCTCGGCGTTCCGGAGCCTTATCCGTCCTGGGGACGCATGCTGTCGGAATCGGCGGCGGAGTATGTGCGGGTTGCGCCCTGGCTGGTGATCTTCCCAGGCTTGGCGATCAGTGCCGCGGTTTTCGGCACCAACCTGATGGGTGACGCCCTGCGCGACATCCTCGATCCCCGCGAACGTAGCTGAGGACCGACGGCATGGCTGAACAAGCGCTTGGCGCGCCCAACGACGCGGTTCTAACGGTCGACGGATTGCGGACCTATTTCTTCACCCGCAACGGAGTGGTCAAGGCGGTCGAGGATGTCTCCTTCGAGGTTGGTCGGGGCGAGACCCTGGCGATCGTCGGCGAATCCGGCTGTGGCAAGAGCATGACAGCGCTCTCGCTGATGCGTCTGATCCCCGAACCACCGGGCAAGATCATATCTGGCTCCGTTGACCTTGACGGCCGTGACCTGATGACCTTGTCGGAGGAGGAGATGCGGGCCGTGCGCGGCAATGACATCTCGATGATTTTTCAAGAGCCGATGACCTCACTCAATCCGGTCATGACCATTGGGGTACAGATCTCCGAGGCCTTGATCCTGCACCAGGGTAAGAGCAAGGCCGAGGCGCTGGCCCGTTCCATCGAACTGCTAAAACTGGTGAAGATCCCCGAGCCGGTACAGCGAGCCAAGGAGTATCCGCATCAGTTGTCCGGCGGCATGCGGCAGCGGGCGATGATCGCGATGGCGCTGGCCTGCAATCCGAAAGTGTTGATCGCCGATGAGCCGACGACGGCATTGGATGTGACCATCCAGGCGCAAATTCTTGATCTGATCGTCGCGCTGCAAAAAGAGGTCGGCGCTGCTGTGATCCTAATCACCCATGACCTGGGCGTGGTCGCTGAGACAGCGCATCGGGTGATCGTCATGTATGCTGGTCGGAAGGTTGAGGAAACCGACGTCAAAACCCTGTTCCGCCAACCTATGCATCCCTACACCCGTGGCTTGCTTGCCTCGGTGCCCAGGCTTGAGATCATGACCGGTCGCTACGAAGAAGTTCCGGAACGGTTGACCGAAATCGAAGGTATCGTGCCGGCATTATATGACTTACCGGTCGGCTGCGCCTTCGCGCCGCGCTGTCCGATGGCGATCGATAAATGCCATGAGGATGCGCCGTCCTATGAGCAGGTCAGGACCAACCATTGGGTCGCCTGTTGGCGCTCTGAGGAGACGGAAGGAACGACCCAATGAGCGCTGTCGACACAGCTGAAACCCAGGCGCCGGTCCTCAAGGTGTCGGGTCTGAAAAAGCATTTTCCTGTTAAAAAAGGTCTGCTGGCCCGGACTGTTGGGCAGGTCTACGCCGTTGATGGTGTCAGCTTCGAGATTGGTCCAGGCGAGACCCTTGGATTGGTTGGCGAGTCCGGTTGCGGTAAATCCACGGTCGGCCGCACCGTGTTGCGCCTGATTGAGCCGACCGCTGGTGAGATCGAGGTGGATGGCGTCGATATCGCCAAGCTGGGCAAAAGAGAGTTACGTAACTATCGCCGGCAGATGCAGATCATCTTCCAGGATCCGTTCTCGTCGCTGAACCCCCGCA
The DNA here is from genome assembly GCA_028822575.1 of Alphaproteobacteria bacterium. The sequence goes on from JAPKDN010000316.1 coordinate 3,661, forward strand.
TGACTGCTGGCGACATCGTCGGCGAGCCGTTGATGGTTCACGACATCGCCCATGGTGCGAGACAAAAGGAAATGGTCGCCGAGTTGTTTGAGCGGGTCGGGCTCCGTTCGGGACAACTGACCAGCCTGCCGCACCAATTTTCTGGTGGGCAGCGCCAACGCATCGGCATCGCTCGAGCCTTGGCGCTAAACCCGAAGCTCATCGTCGGCGACGAGCCAGTTTCGGCCCTGGATGTGTCGATTCAGGCCCAGGTGATCAACCTGCTGATGGACCTTCAGAACGAGTTGGGCCTGTCCTATCTTTTCATCGCCCATGATCTGGCTGTCGTCGAGCATATCAGTCACCGGGTTGCGGTGATGTATCTCGGTCGTATCGTTGAATACACGGACAAGAAAAATCTCTTCACCAGCCCGCAACATCCCTATACAGAGGCGCTGTTATCGGCGGTGCCGATCCCGGACCCGGAAATTCGGCGCGATAAGGTGATTCTGGAGGGCGACGTGCCAAGCCCGATCAACCCGCCTTCTGGCTGCCATTTTCACACCCGTTGCCCCTACGCGAAAGAGCAATGCCGCTTGGAGGTTCCCGTGTTGAAGGAGCAGGCGCCAGGGCATTGGGTGTCTTGTCATTTCCGGTAAGGGTTTCCGAGTATCAAACAGTAACGCCCGAGCCTATGCTCGGGCGCCTGTGTTTAGAGGATGAAGATCACCAAAATCACCATCCAATCCAGGATCATAATGAACCGTTGCCCTGAATGTGTTTCATTGGTGTCCGTTCAAGTGCTTTCGTTCGTCGCGCCAAACTTGTTTTGGGACTTCAGCTAATGACCTATCCACACTTTTCCTAATGAGATGTCCATAAATGTAAAATTTAGATTTTGACTTACATATTAAAACTATCGGGCTATTACTAATTTAGTTGTTAAGATTTTCTAATTAATACTCACTCTGGTAAAAATTTAATAGGGC
>JAPKDN010000317.1 GCA_028822575.1 Alphaproteobacteria bacterium
ACGGCGACCGAACGCTGCGTGTCGAGGCCAGCGTTCTCTGCACGGCGCCCAGTGCGGCCGATCTCGTGGATCACGACCTAGTGGTTCGCGTTGCCGACGAGATTCTGTTGCCGCATTGTGCGGCCTACCAGGTTGGCAGTATGTCGGCGATCGAACTTCTGCCTGGCGAGTCGGCTCAGGCATTGCACCGGGACGATTCCCTTTACCCGATCCAGAACGCCGGGATGGAGCTTCAGATCGGGATCATGTGGGCGTTTGACAACTTTACCGAGGAGAACGGCGGCACGCGCGTTGTACTGGGCAGTCACCGTTTCATGCGCTCTTGGCATCTGCCAGACGTCTCCGATTGGGAAGCGGCCGTAATGCCGAAAGGCTCGGCGCTGTTTTACATGGGCTCGACCTGCCATGGCAGCGGCGCGAATCGAAGCGCCGCGCGGCGCGCGGGGCTCATTAACACCTATTCGCTGGGTTGGCTGCGACAGGAATCCAATCAATACCTGGAAATGCCGCCTGAAATTGCCGCAAGGTTCGGGCCACGCCTGCGCGCGCTGCTCGGCTATACGCCGCATGGGTCAGGCGACGACCAGATCGGAAATTTCCGTGGTGACTGTCCTGCTTGGGTCGAAACGCCGCCAGAACCAGCGTGGCGCGATGAACGGGGACAGGTTGGAACCGCTGCGGACGCGAAACGGCAAGCAGGCGTCTGAATCGTCCAATAACTCTTAACGTTCTGAGTGTTTCTAGGTGTTTATTCTTTAATTCCCCCAGTTTTATTGGACAGTCGTTGTACAATAATTCCGATAATCATAGATTGAAGTGTGCTTTTGAGTGCGTGGCTACGAACCAAGAGGTCGGGAGTTCGAATCTCTCTAGGCACGCGAGTTCCTTGCGTGTTTGGGTCGCTCTTACTAACTACCTTCCAAGCGGAGTATTAATGCTACGGTGAAAACTATCATTGTTACGAAGCCAGAGTACGAAAAGGGTCGGGAAGTTTTTCAGAACCTGAGGCCAGATTATGAAATAGTCACTTCGGATAGCGACGAAGAATGTCTGGCAGTAACTATTTCCAAGACAGGGGCTAAAGCCGCAATTATTGGTCCTGACAAGTACCAAGGCCGGTTATATGAGGCCCTATCTTCTAACGGGATTATTTCGCGATTTGGTGTTGGTACAGACGGAATAAATTTCAGGCAAATAGCGAAACACGAGCTGTTGCTTGCGAATACCCCACACTCAACCGACGATTCTGTTGCCGAATTAGCCATGTGGCTAATTGGTGATCTTGCCCGAATGGTGAACTACCTGGACAAACAAGTGAGGGCCAATAGTTTCTCGGGTGAAACTGGGGGGGAAGTAAAAGGTAAACACTTAGGAATTATCGGGTTCGGTAGCATTGGCAAAAAGGTCGCACGTATCGCTTCATATGGTTTCAATATGAGAGTTCATGGATTTGGTCGATCATCAAAGAAAGAAATAGAAAATTGGTACAAAATGCCGATTGATGAATTTAATCGCCTATTTGGTCTAGAGTCATATACCAACAATATTGAAGAGATACTACCGAAGTGCGACTTCGTTTCGTGTCATTTGCCGTTAACAGAACATACTCAAAAGTTTTTTAACAAGCGACTTTTCTCTCAATTCAAAAAGGATGCATATTTTATCAACACCTCACGAGGCGGTATCGTGGATGAGGTGGCATTAAATGAAGTCCTAGGTCCCGGTCAGATAAAGGGAGCCGCATTAGACGTATACAACAAAGAGCCATATGCTCCCGAGAAGGGGCAAAAAGATTTACGGCTCTGGAATAGAGTCGTTTTGACACCTCATATTGCATCTGACACAAAGGAGGCTAACACTCGGATGGCCAGGGTGGCTCTAGATAATATCTATCACTTTTTTGATGGTGAATTCGACGAAATTAAGCGAGTTCTTTGAGTATCTGATTGGCCGCCCGTCATCGTACGGGAACAAACCGATTTGGATCGGGTAAATGCGCTGGAAGCGCTCGTTGCAAGACTCTGGCGACATCAATCACATAGTCATTACCTGCCATCGGATATCGCTGTTCCGAGTGCAGATACCTGGCGATCCCTGGAGTGTTCAGTACCCTGTCGTGTAGAGCCGCTAACAAGGGTGTGTCTGCCAGGATAGCCGGCGCCCAGTCCAGATAGGCGGTTAGTGCCTCGGCAAGGACGACGTCGGCGAAGGTAAGGCGCGCGCCAACACAAAAGCCCGAATTATTCTTGGCCAGTCGCGCCTCGAGCCTCGGTCCGAATTTCTCGAACCGGCCTTGTAGGGTTGCCAATGCGCTCTCTTTGGTCGGTTGGAACGCTGCCTGCATCGCCGTCTCGGCAAAGTCGGCGACGGCGCCGGCGATCATGTCGCACCAGAGTGCATCTGCATCGGTCTCGCCATAATAGTCGCCGCGGCGCGCCAAGTAGCGGATCATCGCGGTCGATTGACTCAGATTCAGGTCGTCGATTTCAAGAAGCGGCATCTGATCGAATGGCAGCTTACCTGTAGCGCGCAGTGTGGCGAGCGCTTGTGGCGTGTCTACCGGTACGTTTTCAAATGCAATCTGGCTAACGGCCAGCATCCACCGCGTCGTCTCTGCTCGCCCGCGGCCCAGGAAGTAGTGAAGTCGTGTCATATCTGTACGGTCCTCGATATGGATCCGAGTAGCCGGCTATGAAAAATCATAGGGCATATTTATCATCGTCGAACTCAATGTATGAAACGTTTTAAAAAGTCCGCACCAAGGCCCACTTCTTCAAAATGGGCACGGCACATGTCAGTCTTGGTCAAAACGTCTTCATGCCCCAAATGCTTGCCATGTGGGTCGACATAATACATTAGACCGTTTATCTGGAAGTCGGTGATCATTTCATCAATATCGTCCGGTACAATTGACGACACAACGGCACGCTGCTGAGGAGTCAGATTCTACGGATCGCGCCAATCGGCATCAAAGAAATGTACGACCCTTTGATTAACAACACGCTTGTCGCCGACGATGATGTGATAACGTTCTTTGGGTGATCCCTGAAATACCCCGCCAGAGTGAGGTGTCCTATGACCAGATCCATTGATTACTATTTCTCTGTTATCTCACCCTGGAGTTATCTCGGTGACGCCCGTCTGCGGGAGATCGCAAGCCGTCACCAGGTGACCTTGAACCACAAACCGATCAGCCCGACGACGATTTTCTCCCGCACGGGTGGTCTGCAGCTGAAAGACCGTTCGGATCAGCGCAAGGCCTACCGCATGCAGGAACTCACCCGCTGGAGGGATCATCTGGGCGTCGAGCTCACCCTTGAGCCCCGGTTCTTTCCGACAAACGACCAGTTGGCGCACTGTACAGTCGTCGCAGCCCGACAGTCCGGGGAAGATCCATCAGAGCTGGTCCATGCGTTGATGCGCGCCTGCTGGGTCGAAGATCAGGATATTGCTGATCCATCGGTGGTCAGTGCTGCACTCACGACAGCGGGTCTTGATGTTCAGAAGCTGATGGCTCTGGCCAAGAGCGAGGCGAGCCGAAATGAAGTCGATGCCAACACTGAAGAGGCTATTTCCCGAGGCGTGTTCGGGGTGCCCGCCTACCTGATCGGTGATCAGTTGTTCTGGGGTCAGGACCGTCTCAACTTTGTAGAGCGGGCGCTTGCCCTTTGAATTCCGTTTATCCATCTATACGGAGCAGCTAGGCGTATGCCGGAAAACACACTTGAGTTCAAAGTGGTCGCTACGGGGCTTGAATTTCCAGAAGGTCCCGTGGCCCTGCCTGACGGCAGCGTACTGGTGGTTGAGATCAAGCGCGGAGTCATCACCCGAGTGCTGCCGGACGGTAGTAAAGAGACTGTGGCGACACCCGGCGGTGGCCCTAACGGACTTGCCATAGGCCCGGGCGGGCGGTGCTTTGTCTGCAACAATGGGGGTTTCGACTGGCATGTCGACGAGCTGGGCATACGGCCGACCATGCAGCCTGCTGACTACAGTGGGGGTCGAATCGAAGTGGTCGACCTTGAAAGTGGCCTGGTTGAGGTGCTTTATACCGAGGCCGACGGTATACCACTGTCAGGACCCAATGACATTGTCTTCGATCAGCACGGCGGATTTTATTTCTCAGATCTGGGCAAGGTCCGGCCCAACGACCAGGATCGAGGGCGCGTGCTCTATGGCCTTGCTGATGGCAGCGGAGTCAGAACGGTGGCGCACCCGGTGGAGATGCCGAACGGCGTTGGCCTCTCGCCCGATGGCCGAACGCTTTACGTCGCTGAGACCCCGCCGGCAAGGCTGTGGGCCTTTGACCTCATAGCCCCGGGAGAAATTGCTGCCCAGCCTTGGCCTTCGCCTCACGGCGGACGGTTCGTCGCCGGGTCTGCCGGTTATCAGCGCTTCGACAGTCTGGCCGTAGAAGAGGGCGGACGGGTCTGTGTCGCGACTCTGATCAACGGCGGCATCAGCGTGATCTCCCCCGAATCCGGCGATGTTGAACACATTGCATTCCCCGACCGCTATACCACGAACATCTGTTTTGGCGGGCCAGAACTTACAACCGCGTACATCACACTCTCGCAAAGCGGACAGTTGATAGAAGTGCCGTGGCCCAGGCGCGGG
>JAPKDN010000318.1 GCA_028822575.1 Alphaproteobacteria bacterium
TATCAAACCAATCTACGATGAAATGGTCGAGCGATTGGGCCGTGAGCAGGCCCAGGAGATCCTTGGCGCCTCGATCGAAAAGGCTGCGATAGAGCAAGGTGCGTCGATGGCGGCGGAATCTGCGGACGGGCCGAGTTTGCGTAATTTCATTGATCTATTTGAACGCTGGAAGGCTAGCGGTGCCCTGGAAGTCGACATCAAGTACGAGGCCGACGAGCGGTTCGACTTCAACATCACGCGGTGTCGATATTCCGAGATGTACAAGGAGATGGGGATGGGGGATATCGGCCACCTTTTGTCATGCGGGCGCGATGGCTCTTTTTGTACGGGATATGATCCACGCATCAAGTTGGAGCGTACTCAAACAATTATGGGAGGTGCCAGCCACTGTGATTTTCGGTATACCGTCGAAGAGTAGGCCTAGCGTGCGCAGAACCGTTTTGCAATTAGTTGGAGCGTCGGTCGCGCTTTTGCTGGCTGCTTGTTCACCTTTTCGCGCCGCCGATTTTCTGGCACCCCGAGACGGGTACGAACGCCAGACAGATGTCGCGTATGGCGCGTTGACGCGTCAAAAACTCGACATTTACCAGCCGACCAATCCGAATAGTGATAACGTGATCATCGTCTTCATTTACGGCGGCGCCTGGCGAACGGGCAACCGGTCGGACTATCGGTTTGTCGCGCAACCCTTCGCGGCCGCCGGCTTCACAACCGTGGTGCCGGACTACCGACTGCACCCCGAAGTCCAATTCCCCGATTTCGTTACCGATGTCGCGGCGGCCGTTGCCTGGATCCACCGTGAGATGGTTGGTCGGGGCAAACCACCGCGTATTATTCTCGTGGGTCATTCCGCCGGCGCCCATACTGTGGCGCTGTTGGCGCTCGACTCGCGATACCTGGAGGCCGAGGGCCTGTCTCCCGATATCATCAAGGGGTGGGTTGGAATCGCTGGCCCCTATGCGTTTGACCCGATCAAGACCGCCTCGACACGGGAGGTGTTCGCGACCGCGCGGGATGACGTCCGTCGGGCACAGCCGATCACCTTTGCCAGAGCCGACGCTCCCCCGGGACTGTTGCTTCATGGATCAACCGACGGCACCGTCTATCCATGGAACTCCGAGGAGTTGGAAAAAGCAATCAAGGCCAAGGGTGGACGCGTGACGTACAAGGTTTTGGAAAAAATTGGCCATATAGCGATCGTGGTCTCTATCGCCAAACCAGGCCTCGGCGGCGCTCCGGTGCTTAAGGAGATTGTGGGTTTCATCGAAGGGCTGTAAGTCGCGGGGCGAAAGTATTGACCGAACTGGAAGCTATTGCGTGAAGCCCGAAATTTTCAAAGCGCTCTCCGCCATCAAATTGACCCTCGGCCCCAGTGGTTTTTTTGAGGATCCGGCTGATACGCAGAAATACCGCCGGGACTGGCGCGGGAACGCCGAAGGCGAGGCGCTGCTCGTCGCGAGACCTGCCTCGACCGAGGAAGTGTCCGGCGTCGTCAAGGCGGCGCGTGAGGCTGGGATCGCCATTGTGCCCCAGGGCGGCAATACCGGGCTGGTCATGGGCTCGATCCCGACCGAGATACGGCCGACGATCGTCTTGTCGCTGGAGCGGATGAACCGGGTTCGTAAAATGGATGCAGATAATTTCTCTGTGGTCGCCGAAGCCGGGTGCGTCATACAAAACATGCAGGCCGTGGCGCGGGACGTCGACCGTCTGTTCCCGCTATCGCTTGCCTCGGAGGGCAGCAGCACCGTTGGCGGCACACTCTCGACGAATGCCGGGGGCAACCAGACCATCCGTTTCGGTAACGCGCGCGAACAGGTTCTAGGCCTTGAGGTGGTGCTGGCGGACGGCACCGTGCTTGATGATCTGAACACACTGCGTAAGAACAATACTGGCTACGATCTCAAACAAATGTTTATCGGGGCCGAGGGAACGCTCGGGATCATCACGGCGGCGGCTTTCCGCCTGATGCCGGGGGTTAAGGTGATGGAAACAGCGATGCTGGCGGTGCCGAGTCCGACAGCGGCAGGTAAATTATTAGCGCTGGCGCGGGAAGTGTCCGGTGATCAGGTACTTGCATTCGAGATCATGCCACGTGAGTCAATTCAGATGGCGTTGGATCATATAGACGGTGTGATCGACCCGATGTCTGAACCATCGCCTTGGTATGTCCTGCTGGAGCTGTCGACCGCGTCGCCGATCGAGGATATGCGCGGAAAACTCGAGGTTTTGCTCGAACAGGCGATGGAAAAAGGACTGGTTACCGATGGCGTGATCGCCGAGAGCATGCAGCAACGAGCCCAACTGTGGCGGCCTCGCGAAGAGCAGGCCGAGGCTGGACGTAAATCTGGAGGCTTTGGCCTGACTTTTGATTTATCGATTCCAGTCGGCAGGGTCGCTGAATTTCTAGAATATTCCCGAGGTCGCATGGCGGACGAAGTTGCGGGCCTGGGGTTCAACACTATGGGCCACATGGGTGACGGGAACATACATTACAGTTTGAAGAAGCCATTGGACATGGATCAGGCGGCCTGGGAGCAGCGTAAGGCGGGCCTTGAGGTTATCATGCTTGGCATGATCCGCGACTATGGTGGCAGTTTTTCGGCCGAGCATGGCATTGGATCGGAAAAGCGGGAGACCCTGGTTGGGTTCACTTCGGCAGCGAGGTTGACCCTAATGCGTTCCATCAAATCTGCAATCGACCCGGAAGGCATCATGAATCCAGGCAAGGTCCTTCTATAGGGCCAAGCAAGGCCCTGTTGCTCCGCGCCGACGCTGTTTGAGTCGATCACCACGCCGATAATTTCCGAGAACCTCTCCTGGACGAACATGTCTCGTTGGAAGCCTGTTCGCCAGCCGCTACGGTTCACCTGAACATATAATGGGGGGCGCGGGCCATGGGACCGTTAAGTGGAATCAAGATCGTCGAGCTTGCGGGAATCGGTCCGGGGCCGATGGCCGCAATGATGTTGGCGGACATGGGGGCGACGGTTCTCAGGGTCGAGCGCGCCGAGCCAAGTGGACTTGGGGTGCAGCGACCGCTTAATTGTGACATCACGCTTCGCTCGCGTAACGCGATCGCTTTGAACCTGAAAGACCCGGAGCACCGGGATCGGGTGTTGCGTCTGGTTGAGGAAGCCGATGTCCTGATCGAAGGATTCAGGCCTGGCGTTACCGAACGGCTGGGCCTTGGCCCGGATGATTGCTTCACCCGAAACGATAAGTTGGTTTACGGTCGCATGACGGGGTTCGGCCAAGATGGACCGATGGCCCAGGCCGCCGGGCACGACCTTAACTATATCGCCATGAGTGGGGCGTTGAGCGCGATTGGACGCGCCGACCAGCCGCCGACCCCACCCTTGAATTTGGTGGGAGATTACGGCGGCGGCGCCCTCTATCTCGTCGTAGGTGTGCTCGCGGCCCTGCTTGAAACTCGCGGATCCGGCAAGGGCCAGGTCGTGGACGCGGCGATGGTGGATGGTGCAGCCAATCTGATGGCGGCGCCGTTTGGGATGTTCGCTGCTGGATTGCTGACCAAGACGCGTGGCGCCAACGTTTTGGATTCTGGGTCGTATTTTTATGATTCCTATGAGTGCGCCGATGGTAAATATGTTTCCGTCGCGGCGATCGAACCCAAATTTCATGCTGAGATGCTGGAGCTCATGGAGCTCGATCCGTTGATCGTCACCAAGCAAATGGATCGGTCGGATTGGCCGCGCCTTAAGAAGATCATGGTGGATCGGTTCCTGACTAAGACCCGTGACGAGTGGGTCATGATCATGGGGGGGAGCGACGCCTGCTTTGCCCCGGTTCTAGAGATGGATGAGGTAGCGGACGATCCGCACAATAAGGCCCGTGGGACCTTTATAGAGATCGATGGGATCGTCCAACCTGCTCCAGCGCCCCGGTTCAGCCGAACGCCTAATCCCGCTCCCACCGCGCCTGTTCGAGCCGGCATGGTGAGTTTGGACGACGCTTTGGCCGGCTGGCTACCCGCCGACGAAATAGCGACCTGGTCGGCCGCCTCACTCTAAATTACTTGGGGGGAATTCCGTGTCTTACGACATCAGTGACGAGCATAGCCAAATCCGGGACATGGTCCGTCGGGTGGCACAGGAAAAAGTTGCCTCCAGGGCCGACCAAATTGACGCGACCGCCGAGTACCCACAGGACATGTTTGATTTGCTGCGCGAGCTTGGCCTCTTCACCTTGCCGTTCCCGGAACGCTATGGTGGTACCGGGAGCATTCTCGCCTCCTGTATGGCGATCGAGGAGTTTGGCCGAATTTGTTACAACACGGCCTATCTGCTCGTAGTTCAGTGGGTACCTTTCGGCGCGATCCTGGCCGGGGGCTCACCCGAGCAGCAGGAAAAATATCTTCCCGGACTGGCCAGTGGTGAACTGCGCGGTGCCTTCTCCACCACCGAGGCTCAAAGCGGTTCCGATGTCGCCGGTATCCGCACTCGGGCCGAGGTCGTTCCGGGCGGGTATCGGCTCAATGGTACGAAGATCTGGTGCACGAATTCCTCCGTCGCGGATTTTGTCGTGGTTGCCGCGCGCCCGTCGTCGTGCGTTGCTGTCGCCGTGCGTTGTTGTCGTTGCCGTTTGTATGTG
>JAPKDN010000319.1 GCA_028822575.1 Alphaproteobacteria bacterium
CATGGCCGAGCCCGGCGAACTCCCGATGTCCTTCACATGGGCAGGAATATAACTGATCCCAAATCCCATCCTACGGTCGTGATACTCATTGGGTCGCGAGCAATGCACCAGACGGGTGTGGTGCAACGACATTTCACCGGCCTTTAGGGGCATCGGTTCTCCCGCCTCGCCCTCAAACTCATCGAAGATCGCTTGGCCCCGCAGGATCAGATTGTGCTCTCCCAGGTCGTCCTTGTGCGCATACTGTCCCCATAGATGAGAACCGGGCAGGACATGCATGCAGCCCGCCGCCACTGGCGCGTCGGAAAGTGCGACCCAAGCAGTGACGTGCAGTTGCGGGTCGAGATAGAAATAGGTCCCATCCTGATGCCAGAGGATATATTGGGGCGTGCCAGGGTCCTTGATCCACATGGTCGTGTGATAAACCATGATATCGGGACCGATCAGATCCTCTACCGCGTCCAGAACCTGCGGATGCCGTACCAGTCGATCAGCCCAATCAAACAACAGATAGGACTTGGATTTTTCCGGATAGTCCATGGTCTTACCGGTTTTTGACTCGAAGGCCTCGATATCGGCGCGCACCTCGGTGACCTCCGCCGTCGTCAAGGCTGAAACAGGACAGATATAGCCCTCGGCTTCATAGCGCCGAACCTCGGCGTCATTCAAGACTTTACCCATAGCACCACCCTCACGAATAGCTTGAGATCACCTTAACCTAACAAACGCCAGAAATGCGCCAGAGTCCGCTCACGGGCGACCTTTGCCGCCCCCTCGTTGAAGGGCGGATAGCCATAACGGTTAAAGCCGTGTTCGGTGTCGGGATAGACGTGAATGTCGACAGTTTTACTCCCCCCCATCCGCGCCTCAATCGCCGCGACGGTTTCGGCCGGCACATGCGGGTCCTTGGAGGCAAAATGCATGATGATTGGGCATTTCAGCGCATCCGCCTCATCCAGATGTTCGTCGATCTGAACCCCGTAATAGCTGACCGCAGCGTCAATCTCATGCCGCACACTGGAGAGGTAAGTGAATTTACCACCGAGGCAAAATCCCATCACCCCGACCTTGCCGGTGCAATCATCCCGTGCCTTCAGCGTCGCCACCACGTCGCCGAGATCGCTGGCGAATTGGTCGGTTCCCATTGCCGCTCGAAGCGCCTGGGCCTTGGCCCTGCCCTCGTCGGTGTAGGCCATATAGGCGCCTGGTTCCTCGCGCCAATAGACATCTGGCGCGATCACCACGAACCCCTCGTCGGCATAGCCATCGGCCACCGAGCGGATGTGATCATTGGTGTTGAAAACCTCGGGCAACACCACCAAGCCCGGTGCTGGCAAAGTTTTCGGCAGCGCCAAATAACCAGCGAAGGTGCCGCCGTCCGCAGCAGTGATCTTAATTTCCGAACCCATGGCTCACTCCGATCGAAACACGCTCTCCCACGAGAATGTCACGGAGCGACGCGGAAATGCATCCCCATCCATGAAGCATCCGTGATTTGATGGTGGAACGGGATAGTTGGGCAAGGAGTTTCTCATGAAACCGGTGATCGGGATCACCACCTACGGCCGTCACGAGCAAAGCATGAAGAGCACCCACTACGACTCCTTCTACGTGCTTCCGGTCGAATATGCCGAGGCAGTTCGGCGGGCTGGCGGCATCGCGATCTATTTGCCACCGGGCGAAGATGTTTTTCCCGCCGTCTTGGGCCGCCTGGACGGCATCATCTTCACCGGCGGCACGGACATCGACCCAGCCCGCTATGGCGGCAACACAGCGCATCCGGAGCTTGGTGACATCGACCTCGAGAGGGACGAAGCCGAACTTATCGGGGTCAAGGCGGTGGTCGAACGCCGGAATATGCCGATACTCTGCATCTGCCGGGGGATGCAGATTCTCAATGTCGCGTTAGGGGGATCCTTGGTCGAGCATATACCGGATCTCGGCAAGGGTGATATCCATCGCGACGGTGCGGGACTCTGGGCGGTCTATAGCGCTGAGGTCATCGCTGGGACGAAAACAGCAGCTGTTCTGGACACTTCGATATCGAATGGAACCTCCGGGCATCACCAGGCTCTAAAGATTGTCGCCCCATCCCTCGCCGTCACCGCCCGCGCGCCAGACGGCGTCATCGAGGCGGTCGAACATGCCGAACACCACGGGTGCCTCGCCGTCCAGTGGCACCCAGAGATCACCGCTGACGTCGATCCAACGCAGCAGAACCTGTTCGACGCACTGGTTCGCGAGGCCAGAGCGTAAGACCTCGCTCCGTCATCCCGCCACGTGGCGATGAATGTGATACGGCTCGTTCGCCAACCCGACGCAAAACCGGCCAACCACCGGTTCCAACAGCGCCGCGAAAGCCCTCGCTTCCTCGTTCGCGCCCCGAAGCCGATCAACCGCCGTCTCGACGTCACGTCGCAACTTGGCTTCGTCGATATTGACGAGCTTGCGATCCTTGACCACCAGTTCCCCATCCACCATCACCTCGGCGACGCCGGTTGAGTCCTCGGCATGGACGATCTGGTTGACCGGATCGTGGAAGGGAATAAAGCCGATGGAACCAAGATCCAGCATTACGATATCGGCGCGATAACCGGGTTCTATCCGGCCGATCAAGTCGCCCATACCCAGGGCCTCGGCGCTTCCGGCGGTGGCCATGTGCAGGACCTGCTCGGTTGCAAGCCAGTTTGCAGGATCTGGCTTTTCAACCCGTGACACAAAGGAGGCCAGTCGCATCGCCTCGAACATATTCTGATTATCTGAGCACTGCGACCCGTCGGTGCCAATGCCAAGGGTTACGCCCCGCACGCGCATAGCCTCGGCTGGCGCAATGCCGGAGCCTAGCCTGAGATTACTGCCTGGATTGTGGGCGATTTTCGCCCCTTGGTCCGCCATCCGCGCGATGTCGTCGGGATCAAGCCAGACACAATGCGCGCCGGTAAAGCGCGGGGAAAGAAAACCCAGCCCGTCGAGATGCGCCGTGAGGGTCTTGCCATAGCGCTTGATCCCGCTGACCGCCTGACCACGGCTCTCTCCCAGATGCATATGCAGGCCAACATCGTAATCTGCAGCCATGCGCCCCGCCGCCTGGATGAACGCGTCGCTGCAATGCAACGGGATGGTCGGTGCAAGAGCGAGTCGGACGCGATCCCTGTCATGGCTCCAGGCGTCTAGCGCAGCGGCAACGGCGGCGAGGCTCTCTTCATGATCCGGCAACTTCACGGATGCAACGCGGGCACGCAAATCCACCGGTAGCGCTTCCATCAACCCAGGGATCGCCTGAAAGAACGTTGCGTCGGCCATCATCGGCGCGATCACCGCCCGCATTCCGGCGTCGCGATAGGCCCGACCAACCGCGTCCATGCCCTCGGGGCTCGGCAACGGGATCTCGGTGTAAAGGTCATAACAGGCCGTACAGCCCTTTTTCAGAAGCTCCACTGCATTGAGTAACGCCGAGAGGTACTTATCCTCCAGCACCCGCCCACCGGCCATCCATGGCCCGGCGTTCAGCAATAACTCCAACGACCATCGGTCTCCAAGGCCGCGCCCTAGGCTGCCATGGCCGTGTGTATGAGCATTGATCAGCCCCGGCATCAGCAAACGATCGCTGGCATCGATAACCGTCGAACCCTCCGGGGTCGCAAAGCCTGGTGGGCCGATTTCTCGGATAACGCCGTTCTCGATCAAGAGATCCCTGTTATCGGCGGAGTGCCCAGCGATATTTAGCAACTTCCCGCCACGGAGTACCGTCATCATGCGTCGCCTCCCCTATCGTCACGGGATAAGAGACCAGAGCCAGCCAAACTTGTCTATCCAGGTATCACTCCACCGAGACAATCACTCCGCGCTCCGATAACCCGGCGATCTCGGCAGCGGTGAACCCGGCCTCTTGCAGGATTTCAGCGTTATGCTCGCCGATCCGGGGCGGTTGGCGAGTCAGGCCGGGGCGGTCACGATTGTCGCCAAACTCTACCGGCAGCGCCGGGAGACCCGCATATTTTCCACCCGCGCCGCCAAACCGCGAGACGAAAACGTCGACCAATCCCTTGGTCGCAAGCAGATGCGGGTCATCAAACAGGTCCTTCGGCTCGGCTACCGGAGCCCAAGAGACATTGCAGCGCTCACACCGTTCCTCGACCTCTTTTTGCGGAAGTTTGTCGAGAACGTCCTGAATCGCGGGGATGAGCCAGGCACGTTCATCAAGCCGCGTGACATTGGTGACCAAGCGCGGATCCTGAGCGAGTTGTTGCAACCCAAATTCCTGTACGAACCGGTCCCATTGCTGATCCGACGTAACGCCTATGAACAACTGGCCATCGCTGCCAGTCTTGAAAACCTCATAAATAGCCCAGGCACCGCGCCGCGCCGGCATGGGACGCATTTCAAGGCCGGTCGCCGCCATGCCGGCCATATGGGTGCTCATCAAGAACACGGCGCTTTCGAACAGCGAACTTGAAACCCGTTGCCCCTTGCCCGTGGCATCCCGATCCCTTAGCGCCGCCTGTACCGCGATTACTCCGAACATGGCCCCCATGATGTCAATCACCGAGGCGCCAGCGCGCAAGGGTTGGCCCGGCGGTCCGGTCATCCAGGCAAGCCCTGACTGAAATTGCA
>JAPKDN010000320.1 GCA_028822575.1 Alphaproteobacteria bacterium
TATGAAACCTGCGCCCTCTTCTGATCTGGACCGGGTGGGGTACATGAACCCATTCTGTGATGGATATGGAAACACGGGCCATCGCCGGAATTTGCAAGGACTGCCATGATCGCTTCCGCAAACATTACCCCCCCCTTCTTGGTATCTAGTCGGCCGTGCTGCTTGTGGCGGCCAGTCTCGCTGACCCGGTCCTCGCCGCTGAGAAGTAGCGCTCGCCGTTGGAGGCCTCCGGCTATGCCTATGAGGCAAGCCGGCCGATACAGGCGCAGGAATTTCTCGAAGAAGCCGTGGAGCCTACCGAGCCCGGGACCGAGTCAAGGGCTGTGGTCTTGAATAATCTTGCGATCGTGCTTTAGGCTGATGGCTTTTTCGATGCCGCTGAGGCGCTTTACGGCCGGGTGATTGACATTGGGGCCGAGGTGAAGAGCTCGTGCCATCCGAATGTTTCGCTCACGTTGGCTAATTGAGGAGATCTGCATCACCGACGGGGTGAGTTGAATAAGGCTTTGGAGGCCTATGAGGTCGCGATCACCACTGCCGACGACACGTTCAAGCTTAAACAGTCGCTCTATCAAGATTACGCCTGACTGTTGCATGATCTTGGTCGGCCCGAAGATGCCGAGGCGGCGTTGCTGAAAGCCTTTCCGCTGGGAAATTGAAGACAATGACTTTTACGGAGACTATGTCATGGATTTGAGGATCACCGGCCGCAAGGCCATTGTCTGTGGGTCGAGCCGAGGGCTGGGTAAGGCCTGTGCGACGTCGCTTGCCCGCGCGGGTTGCACTGTTGTCGTCAACGGGATCGACTCGGCGCGGCTGTCCCAGACGGCGAGTGAGATCCGCCGCGCCACCAATGCCGAGATCATCGAGGTGGCGGCGGACGTCACCACCCATGAAGGCCAGGACGCATTGTTCGCCGCCTGCCCCGACCCAGATATTCTGATTACCAATGCAGGCGGTCCACCCT
Source organism: Alphaproteobacteria bacterium (assembly GCA_028822575.1). Next base: position 968 of record JAPKDN010000320.1, read on the forward strand.
ATAAAGATTTTCGCGAGCTTGAGCGCGAGGCGATGCTGACAGGTGTTACCTGGAATATGATCGCCCCGATCGAGTTGATCAAGCGCGTGGTCGACCCGATGTCCGAACGCGGCTTTGGGCGAATCCTCAACATCACCTCCGTGTCGGTGAAGATGCCAGTATTCGGCCTGGATCTATCCAGTGGCGCTCGCGCCGGTCTGACGGCGTTCTGTGCCGGGGTGTGTCGCTCGGTTGCGCATGCCGGGGTGACGATTAACCATATTCAGCCAGGTTTTTTTGATACTGATCGCTATCGCGGTGGTATCGACGCGACGGCTCAGGCCTTTGGCATCAGTCACGACGAGGCGCACGAGCAACGCATCGCCACCGTTCCTGCCAAGCGCGCTGGAACACCCGAGGAATTCGGCGAGGCCGCCGCTTTTCTGTGCAGCGCCCAAGCCGGCTATATCACCGGTCAAAGCCTGTTGCTGGATGGTGGGCTGTACAATAGTTCGTTCTGAGTGGGCGTCACTTCACAACCGCGCCCAGTCTGGCCGGGTCGGTAGGGGGGCGGGGTTTGAACGAAACCTGCTCATTACCTTAAAGGATCAGGCCCCCTATCCGATGCGTTGGACTAGATAGGTCCGTTGGGGCATGGGATTGGTGAAGGACAGTCCTTGGAGGACGACCAGTCGGTCGCCCCGAAGTCGGTAGGACGATTTTTTAAGAATTAGCTGGTTTTTGCCGCTGGTCGACCTGACATTGGGCAACACGCGGAAGAAACCGTCCTTGTGAAACACCAGCACCGTGGTGCCTTCGTGTTGCAGTTCGCCATCAACATCCAAGGCGCGCCAGGTGCTGGGAAAGGCGTCAGGTTTTGACTGGGCGTCGACTTACGCGGGCGCGTTAAATAACAAAAGAAGGACCAAAACAGCCATCGCATACCACGATTGATCGCGATATCCGTTTAACATGGCGTTCATGGCCTGGTCGTCATCACGGATCTACCGCCGCTTGCGCTCGAAGAATGGCTTCATCATCCGCTGGGGCTCATCGGTCTTGAAGGCGTTGGAAAGCGAATCGATGCCAGCCTGGATACTGTCTTCCAGCGGTAGTCGTTCCCAAGCGCGGACCAGTGTTTTTTGACTTCTGACCGCGAGGGGGCCTGAAGCGGCTATAGCACCGGCGATACGACCAACCTCGATATCGAGGTTCGCCACCGGCGCCATACTTTCCAGAAAACCCCAATCATAAGCCGTGGATGCGCTGATGTTTTCTGCCGTGAGGACCAAATAATTCGATCGCCCCCAGCCGACTAGGCGTGGCAACAGTGCCGCCTCGATCACCGAGGGGATTCCAACCCGAACCTCGGGCATTCCGAAAATTGCGTTGTTGGAGGCGACGCGCAAATCACATGCCGCTGCCATTTCCATCCCCGCACCAAGGCAATAGCCGTTGACCCGGGCGATCACTGGCACCGGAAGCTCCCGGATCAAGACGAACAAATCATGCAGTGCGCTGATGAATGCCCGACCTCTATTGGAGTCGAGACCATTAAGCTCGTTGATATCGGCGCCGCCGACGAAAGATTTCGACCCGGCACCGGTCAGCACGACGGCGCGCATCACCTGGTCATCGGCCAGCGCCCTAAACGCGTCGGATAGACCAGCTATGCCGGCGCTGTCGAGGGAGTTCAGCTTGGCTTGGCGATCAAAGGTGACGGTGACGATCTCGCCAGTGCCCGAGGCGTGACGTTCAACGGTGACGCTCATTCAGGTGTCCTCTACATCGCTGGGCTCCCCGCCCTGATCGCGGATCAGTTGGCGGACCTCCTTGGCCGCCAGGTTAATGCGATCCATATCGGTGCCGCGCAGCACCAAGGTGGTGCCGTAATTACCAGCGCGGAAATACGGGTAACTGCCGATCGTCACGTCTGGATAACGCACCTGGATCTCGCCCAGGCTAGTGGCCAACTTACCTTCGCCGAGATTCGAGGAAATTGCTACTGAAAGTACCTTGTCACCGCCCTTGAGCGTCGGAAGAAGTTCCTTGACCATTGCCTGGAAGACCCTTGGCACGCCGGCCATTACATGCACGTTGCCGATAATGAAACCGGGCGCTGCCGAGACCGGGTTCAGGATCAATTTGGCGCCGTCTGGTGTACGGGCCATGCGCATCCGCGCCTCGTTCAAATCCACACCGACATTGCTGGCATGGGCGCGCATACGCTTTACCGCGTCAGGATGATGCGAGACGGCGACATCGAATGCCTTGGCCACGGAGTCGCAGGTGATGTCGTCGTGGGTCGGCCCGATGCCGCCCGATGTGAAGACATAGTCGAATTTGACGCTCAGGGCCCGAACGGTGGTGACGATCTCATCCTCGTCATCGCTGATGACCCTGACTTCCTTTAGGCGAATTCCAGCTTCGACAAGTTCATCGGCGATAAAGCCTAAATTGGCGTCCTTGGTGCGACCGGACAGGATTTCGTCGCCGATAATGATAAAGGCGGCAGTGACGATTTCTGGCAGCGCGCTTGAATCGAAAATTTCAGAGGACATGGGCGGTTTCTTCGGCTGGTTTGACGGGCTAAAAGCGAGGGGAACCATCGCGCATCGGAACCGGCCATGCAACTGCCCCCGCTCTATCCCGGACACTTGATCAAACGCTACAAGCGCTTCCTCGCCGATGTGCGTCTGGATAGCGGCGAGATATTGACGGCGCATTGCCCAAATCCGGGAGCGATGACTGGGCTTCAGGACCCGGGCGCGCGGGTCTGGCTGTCACGCTCGGATAACCCCAAGCGTAAGCTCTCCCACACCTTTGAGTTGATCGAGACCGCTGGTGGACTGGTTGGTATCAATACTGGTCATCCGAACGCCATCGTCGCCGAGGCCATCGTCGCCGGCGAAATTCCTGAGCTCTCCGGTTACGAGACATTACGACGCGAAGTGAAATACGGTGAAAAGTCCCGCATAGACATTTTGCTGGAAGATCCAGAGCGGGGAAAATGCTGGGTCGAGATAAAGAACGTGCACCTGAAGCGCGACGATGGCCCTAATGCCGGTGCTGCGGAATTCCCTGATTCGGTGACCACGAGGGGCGCGCGGCACTTGGACGAAATGGCCAATCAGGTTCGCGCCGGCGATCGGGCGGTAATGGTTTATCTGGTGCAGCGCATGGACTGTGATCGGTTTTGTATCGCGTCTGAGATTGATCCAAAGTACTGGGACGCACTCATGCGCGGCATGGCGGCGGGGGTGGAGGCGATTTGCCTAGATACCAGGATCACTATGAAGGCGATCTTGGTAAACGGCCCTCTGCCACTGGATTTCAGGTGGACCGCATTCAAGGCACCCGCCACCGGGACTAGGTCCTGAAGGCAGGCACCTTACTAGTTTAGGATCAACTTTTGACGATCTTGCTAACGGATGATCGGTGCAGGTCCACGGGAGCACCGGTTTTCGTCAAATTATGGCCGGCGCGATCATCGGTCAGGGTCATCCGAACGCCCCGATCCGCTCTCTATCACATTTCGTGGTGATGGACGGTCTTGATCTGCCCCGCCCAAGCTGCGTGGCGGCTTCTTCGCCTAAACGCCTTTACAACTCATCTAGAAATTCCTCACCGCCAAGTAAGCCGCCCGAGCCAATCGATCCTCGCC
>JAPKDN010000321.1 GCA_028822575.1 Alphaproteobacteria bacterium
CGGTGATCTTGTGACCGGCCTCGACGATCACTTCGCCGGAATCGGCGTCGACCATGTCGGCGTTCGCCTTCATGCCGCGCAGGCGGGTGGCGTCGAACGGAACGCGCCAGTCCGAGCCGTCGCGGGTGTAGACGACCTGCTTGTAGAAGGTGTTGAGGATGTCCTCGCCGGACAGGCCGAGCGCCAGCATCAGCGACGTCACCGGGATCTTCCGGCGGCGGTCGATGCGCGCGTGCACGATGTCCTTCGCGTCGAACTCGATGTCGAGCCACGAGCCGCGATACGGGATGATCCGCGCGGCGAAGAGCAGCTTGCCCGACGAGTGGGTCTTGCCCTTGTCATGATCGAAGAAGACGCCGGGCGAGCGGTGCATCTGCGAGACGATCACCCGCTCGGTACCATTGATAACAAAGGTCCCGTTCATGGTCATGAGCGGCATGTCGCCCATATAGACATCCTGTTCCTTGATGTCCCGGATGGAACGGGAACCGGTTTCCTCGTCCACGTCCCAAACCACCAGACGGAGTGTCACCTTGAGCGGCGCCGCGTAGGTCAGACCGCGTTGCTGACACTCCTCAACGTCATATTTCGGCGTCTCCAGCTCGTAGCGCACAAACTCAAGCATGGCACGGTCGGAAAAATCCTTGATCGGGAATACCGATTTGAACACTTCCTGAAGGCCGACATCCTGACGCTCCTCGGAGCGAATATCCATTTGCAGAAAGAAGTCGTAGGAGCTCTTTTGTACCTCGATAAGATTTGGCATCGGCGCCACTTCGTTGATACGCCCGAAGGTTTTGCGCACGCGCTTACGGCTGGTGAAGGATCCTACGGAGGAAATCGCCATGGTCAGACCTCGTTTGCCACTAATGTCACACGATCGAACAGCCGATCGATGATTAACCACGCCACCATTGCCGGCTGGCCCAGGTAGCGCCAAAATCCGTTCTCGCCGATGGCCTTTCCGTCAAAATTTTCAACGGTTACGGCTATTGGCCAAAACGGCTGTGTCGATAGACCGGTCGCCACGCGCGGGCGACCGGTCCTCGAAATTTTAACCAGCGCCAAGCTACTTCAGCTCAACAGTCGCGCCAGCATCTTCCAGTTTCTTCTTCAACTCGTCGGCCTCAGTCTTCGTCGCGCCTTCCTTGATCGCTTTTGGAGCACTCTCGACGAGGTCCTTGGCTTCCTTCAGGCCCAGTCCGGTAATCGCCCGAACTTCCTTAATGACGTTAATCTTTTTCTCTCCAATGGTGGCGAGGATCACGTCAAATTCGGTCTTTTCCTCGGGGACGGCGGCTTCACTCCCCCCAGCAGCGGCGGGCATCGCCATCGCCATCGGGGCGGCGGCCGCGGCCGAAACACCCCATTTATCCTCGAGCAACTTCGAAAGCTCGGCAGCCTCGAGAACGGTCAGGTTCGACAGTTCGTCGACCAATTTATCCAAATCAGCCATTTCTAGTTTCTCCACGTTTGAACGTTATGAACGTCGCTTGCTTGAGCGGCCGCACGGCTCACCCCTGTTGGCCACGCGCGGCAAACACCCGGGCAAGCTTCGCCCCCGGTGCCGGCATCACGCGCGCCAGATTTTCGGCCGGCACCGGAAGCACACCCACGATCCTAGAGAGCGGTGCTTGCAGCAATCCAACCAATTTGGCTCGCAGTTCGTCGATCGAGGGAAGCTCGGATAGAGTCTTCACCTCCGCCGGCGAGAGCAAGGAGCTCCCGATGGCGCCCGCAACAATGCTGAACTTATCGTTCTTGTTGGCGAACTCGACGGTAGCCTTGGCCGTCGCTACCGGATCAGGCGACGTCGCAATCGCCGTCGGCCCAGTAAACTCGGATTCAAGACCCTCGTACTGCGTGCCTTTCAGAGCGAGACGAGCTAGCCGATTTTTGGTCACTTTATAGCCAGAACCCGCTTCACGCATGATGGCGCGGAGTTGTTCAACCTCCGCGACAGTCATTCCAACCTGTTTGGTAACCACGACGACCGCAGTTTCCAAGAAGGTTTTATGAAGCGACCCGACCAGCTCGACCTTTTCAGTTCGGTTCACTGATCATCTCCACTTACATGGATCGGCCCCCATGTTCTGGCGCCCGATCCCTTGCACACTCATCACCGGCTTTAGGCCGATGACACGGTTCGCCTGTCCTAAAGTTCAAACGAATACTCAGACATTTCGTCCGAAAAATCGTTCGTTCCCTTGTCTGCACGGGCAGTTTTCTTTTTTAAACCAACGGCCTAAACCGGTGATACCCATGGTCTCGGACAGGTCGGGGCCGACCGAGGCCGGCCCCTCCAGCATATCGCGAGCGATATGCTGAATTTCTTGGCGTTAAGCGGCCGCCGCGCTCCCCAGAGCCGACGTTTCAACCCCGATTCCCGGGCCATGTGTCGAGCTGACCGCAACGCGTTTTACATAGGTGCCCTTGACCCCCGTGGGCTTGGCCTTCTGGACCGCATCGACAAACGCCGTCGCGTTTTCCACCAATTGTTCCTCGGAGAAGCTCGCTTTGCCAATGCCACCATGGACGATGCCGGCGCGTTCGACTCGAAACTCCACCTGCCCCGCCTTAGCCGCATGAACGGCGCCGGCGACGTCAGGGGTCACGGTGCCAAGCTTCGGATTCGGCATCAAGCCGCGTGGTCCCAACACTTTTCCAAGTCGGCCAACCACCGCCATCATGTCCGGCGTCGCGACGACCCGATCGAAATCCATCATTCCGCCCTGGATTTGTTCCATCAGATCCTCCGCACCAACGATATCCGCGCCGGCTTCCTTGGCCTCTTCGGCCTTAGCGTCACGCGCGAAAACCGCGACCCGCACGGCCTTTCCGGTTCCATGAGGAAGCGAAACAACACCCCGGACCATTTGGTCAGCGTGCCGAGGATCAACGCCCAAATTCATCGAGATCTCGACGGTCTGATCAAATTTTCCTACGCTCGCCCGTTCCTTGATCATCTTGACCGCAGTCGGAAGTTCGAAAGATTGGTTCCGATCGAAGGACTTGTAGGCGTCGACTAGCTTCTTGCCTTTAATAGCCATGATCTATTACCCCACTACTTCCACGCCCATGGAACGGGCGGAACCTCTGATCATCATGACCGCGCCATCCATGTCCACGGCGTTAAGATCGGGCATCTTGGTTGCGGCGATCTCACGTGCCTGAGCGATCGTGATACTGCCAACAATCTCCTTGCTCGGCGTGGGCGTGCCCTTGGTCAGGCCAGCCGCCTTGCGAATTAGGAAAGCGGCCGGGGGGGTTTTGGTTATGAACGAGAACGTCCGATCCCCATAAGCCGTGATCACCACCGGAATAGGCATCCCTTGTTCCAGGTTGCTCGTAGCAGCGTTGAATGCCTTACAGAATTCCATAATATTCAGCCCACGCTGTCCCAGCGCCGGCCCCACGGGCGGCGACGGATTGGCCGCGCCGGCCGGTATTTCGAGCTTAATATAACCCGCGATCTTCTTCGCCATTTAACTTACCCTTTCCAACAAGCCGGGTGGTGCGGCCCCTCCGGGGTTTCGGAAGGTACCTCCCACGTGACCGTCATGCCTCAAATTCGCCAACACGTATCGGCAAAAAAGAAGTATTTCTTACATTTTTTCAACCTGGCTGTATTCCAAATCGACCGGAGTAGAACGCCCAAAGATCGAAACCGCGACCTTGAGACGGGTCTTTTCCTCGTCCACCTCCTCCACGTAACCGTTGAACGAAGCGAAGGGGCCGTCAGCCACCCGAACCTGTTCACCAATCTCGTAGGTAATCCGGAGCTTTGGCCGTTCAACACCCTCGGCTACCTGCCTGATCAGGCGGCTGGCCTCGCCAGCGGTTATCGGTACCGGCTTGCCTTTTCCGCCGAGAAACGAAGCGACCTTCGGCTGATCCTGCACGAGATGCCAGCTCTGGTTAGTCATCTCCATGTTCACCAGGATATAGCCAGGAAAGAACTTTCGTTCGGTACTCACCTTGGCGCCACGACGCATCTCAACCACTTCCTCGGTCGGGACCAAAATTTCCTCTATAAGATCCTCCATATCATGGGCCTTGGCCTGCTCGCGAATACTCTGCGCGACCTTTTTCTCGAAGCCGGAATAGACATGGACCACGTACCAACGCTTGGCCAAAAGCTCAGCCTCCCAATCCAAGGATTTTCTGCACGCCCCACGACAGCGCCAAATCAACCAGGAAAAAGAAGATCGCCGCCAGGAACACCATGATGAACACCATCAGCGTCCCGATGCCGGTCTCCTTCCGGTTTGACCAGGATACCTTGGTCACCTCCTGGCGCACTTGGCGCACGAACTGGGCGGGTGAAACTTTGGCCATGTCAAACCGTTCTACTATGCCGGAGTTTGCCCAGCGTGCCCCACTAACCTAGGAACACGCTACCCCGTTGAAAAGGACCTGGATGTCCAGGTCCCAAAAAATGGCAGGAGTGACAGGGATCGAACCCGTAACCCCCGGTTTTGGAGACCGGTGCTCTACCAATTGAGCTACACTCCTACGAAACATAAGCCCGCCATCGACGGAACTTTTACTCTACGATTGAGGCGACGACACCGGCGCCAACGGTCCGACCACCCTCGCGGA
>JAPKDN010000322.1 GCA_028822575.1 Alphaproteobacteria bacterium
GTAAATTTATATTCGAAATATGGCAAAAGAGTCGCCGCGCTAGACAAACGGGACTCAAAAAACATGGAAAATCCGATCTCTGTCCCTGACCTTATGAGCCGTGGCCTTTTTTATCGGCATGGTTTTCGTATTGATCGCCCATTTCATCGGCGTACGCCTGCGCCAACTCTTATCTCGGACCTGGGTGTCCACGGTTTGGCGCGCGGTGGTGCTGGTTCTGATGCCGATCCTGGGTATTTTCATGATCTACATCTTGTTCACCATACGTTGCGAAGTGACGGGTTTTATTACCTCTGGCGTCCAGACCAACCTCAACATCCTTGGCGACGCCACGCCCACACTTTCGGTCGGCAACGGTGTTAGGATATCAACCCTTTCCATTCTAGAAAAACCGAAGCGCACGTATCTGAACATTTTCGGAACTGGGGTTTCGTCCGGTGGGACCAAGTTCGCCCGGCTCGGATTTCTTATTATCAACACCTTCGTTCTGATCATCGGCGTCGTTCTTTCCTTCGTCAGACATGACCCGAATGAGCAGATGGAGACCGCAACTATTGCGAACCTGCCGGCCCGACGTCATCTGAACAGATGCCCCCGATCCTTTATACTATTTGAAAAAGAGAACAAACTAGCCAGTTGGAATTTTTACTGGAACACGTTGCCCCCCTCACCACGTATCCACCCAAGGCCGCTTCTTCTCGGTCCTGACCGGCTTGGACGGCATCGCCATAAGCCCGCCCATGATCCAGCGCCTGGTATCCGCCGGGTCGATCACGTCATCGATTTCGAACAGCGACGCGGTGTTGACCGCCTTACCCCTGGCATAGGCCTCCGCGACCATGCGTTCATAGGTCTCACGGCGCTCGTCCACGTCCTCTATCGCCTCCAGCACATCACGGAAGCCGAGCTTAACTGCGCCCTCCAACCCCATGCCGCCATATTCGCCCGTAGGCCATGACACCGCGAAGAACGGCGCGTGAAAGCCACCACCGGCCATCGCCTGGGCACCGAGGCCATAGGCTTTGCGCAATACCACAGTGAAAATCGGCACGGTTACGTTGGCCCCGATCACGTAAAGCCTGCAGCAATGCCGGACTAGGGCGGTTTTTTCCGCTTCGGGCCCGACCATGTTGCCCGGCGTATCGCATAGCGACAGGATCGGTAGATCATGAGCATCGCACAGCATCATGAATCTGGCGGCCTTGTCAGCGGCCTCTGAATCGATAGCGCCGCCGATATGCTTTGGATTGTTGGCGATAATACCGATCGGCCGCCCCTCGACTCGGGCAAACGAGGTAACGATGCCTGCACCGAAATCCTTGCGAATTTCCAGAACAGAATCGATGTCCGCGATCAACTCGATCGCTCGCCGCACCTCATAAACTCGAAGCCGGTTTTCCGGCACTACGTGACGCAGCAACCTTTGGTCCGCCGCCTCCCATTCCGCCAGCGCGCCCTGAAAATACGAGAGGTACTTCTTGGCTGCAGCCACAGCTTCAGCTTCGTCCTTGACCGCTATATCGATGACACCGTTCTTGCGCATTACCTCTGACGGACCAACCTCCTCCGGCCGGAACACACCAAGGCCTCCACCTTCAATCATCGCTGGTCCGCCCATACCAATGGTCGCGCTTTCGGTGGCGATCGTCACGTCACAGCATCCAAGGATCACCGCATTACCGGCGAAGCATCGTCCCGAGACGATGCCAACCATCGGCGCGTTGCCGCTAAGCTTGCCGAAAAGATGGAAGGCCGGGGTCTGGAGATTTCCGGCATATTCGCCATCCGTGTCCCCAGGTCGCCCACCTCCACCCTCGGCCAGAAAGATGACCGGCAGGCGGTATTGCTCGGCGAGACGGAAAAGCCGATCTTTCTTTTGGTGGTTCTTTTTCCCCTGGGTCCCGGCCAGAACCATGTAGTCGTAGGAAATCACCATGCAGCGCGTGTCGGCATCCGGTAGCAGCGTTCCGTTGACCTGACCGATACCGCCTACCATGCCGTCATGGGGTGTCCGGCGGATCAGCTCGTCGATGGGCGTGCGCGACCGACGGGCGGCGATCACCATCGCTCCATATTCGATGAAGCTATCAGGATCGACCAGATCCTCGACATTCTCGCGCGCCGTTCGAGAGTTGGTCTTGCGTCGCTTAGCGACGGCTTCCGGTCTCGCGGCGTCATGACCAAGAGCGCGGCGTTGCTCGACCTCGGCCAAGTCGGGACGGATCAAATCGAGATCAACGTCACCCCCCTCATCAGAACCACCCGCCTCGACCGCGGCTTCCTCGATCACTAAAAGCGGGCTCTCCTCAAACACCGTGTCTCCGGGCGCGATATCAACACGGCGGACGATCCCGCTCACCTCAGCGGCGATTTCATGCTCCATTTTCATTGAGTCCATGATCAGCAGCACCCGGCCTGCCCAGACCTCGTCGCCCGGCGCGACACCGATGCTAACGATCGCTCCAGGCATCGGCGCCCGCAGCACATGACCATCCACGTCCTCGGCGTCGGAGAAACCGCCTCGGACGGGACCACTGTCCTCAGCTTTACCATGGGCAAGCACCGCGAGCGGGTCGGCGGCATCTATTCGAGCGCCCGCGAGATTGGCGCGCGCGCCGGCGTCGACTGGTGCGTCGGGTTGAAAATGCCGGCGGGGCGCCTGAGCGATGGCCTCCATAATGTTCGTGACCTCACGTTCGACGAAATCCACATCGAAGGCGTAGTCCCGCCATTCCGGGCGATCGAGCAGACATTGAAGAAAGCTTATGTTGGAGGCGGCGCCCTCCAGCCTGAACTCCGCTAAGGCCCGCGACGTTTTCGCCGCCGCCACCGCCATGTCGCCGGTGGAGGCATGAACGATCACCTTGGCGAGCATGGAGTCATATCTTGGACTGGTTTGATACCCGGCATAACCGAAGTGATCGACCCGAATGCCAGGCCCCGCCGGCGGCTCGAAAACATTTAAGCGACCACCGCCCGGTTTGGCTGAACCGTCGGCCTGCATGGTCTCCAGATTGACCCGCGCCTGGATCGCGAGGCCATGGGCCACCGGAACCTCGAAGTCAGCCAGGCTCGCGCCATTTGCGATATCGAACTGGAGACGCACCAGATCCAGGCCGGTCACCGCCTCGGTCACGGTATGTTCGACCTGCAGGCGGGCGTTGAACTCAATAAAAGCGAGGGAACCATCGGCTCCCAACAGAAATTCCACCGTTCCCAGCCCCTGGTATCCGGCGGCCTTGGCGAGCGCGATAGAATGCACAGCCAGGGCATCACGCTGAGCCTTGGTCAATCCAGGCGCCGGCGCAACCTCGACAATCTTCTGGCGGCGGCGCTGAAGGCTGCAATCCCGATCACCAAGCACCAGAACATGCCCCGACGCATCGCCGGCGACCTGCACTTCGATATGCCGCGCGGAAGGAACTAGACGCTCCACGTAAACCGTGCTGTCGCCAAAGGCCGCGGCGGCCTCCGACTGGCATCGGGCCATCATCTCCTCCAGATTCGCCAGGTTCGATACCGGTCGCATGCCACGGCCACCACCACCAGACACCGCTTTCACCATGACCGCCGCGCCGGAGCCAAGACTCTTCATGAAAGCGCGGGCTTCCGGGAAATCCGTCGCGCCTTTTGTTCCGTGAACAACCGGCACGCCGATCCGTTCGGCCAAGGCCCGCGCCGCCGCCTTATCGCCAAAGGTCGCGAGAGCTTCCACTGACGGGCCAACATAGATCATTCCCGCTGAGGCGACCGCGCGGCCGAATTCGGCGTTCTCACTGAGGAATCCATACCCCGGATGGATCGCGTCTGCCCCCGCGTCGGTGGCGGCGCGGATGACCGCATCGATATCCAGATAGGCCGCCGGTCCGACACCAGGTAAGGCGATGGCCTGATCGGCGCGTTGGACATGCAGGGACGCGGCGTCATCTTCGGCGTAAACCGCAGTGGTCATCAATCCCACCTCGGCGGCGGCACCAGCGATGCGGATCGCAATCTCGCCACGATTAGCGATCAGGATATGTTTCATTTATTCAGCACTTTCCTTGGACGAAGTGTGCGCAGCCTAATCTTGTCCCACGAAGCGCTTCAAGCCGCCTCTGATCCAGGTGCGTGATATTTTGCCTGCGCGATCGCCATCCGCCACGGTAAATCATCCCAAGGATGGACCGGCGTTCGGGCCGCCGTTACGGTCACTAACAAAATGCGGACAAGCGTTTATAGGAGAGGATCATGGCGGATTGTGTCTTGGTTACCGGAGGGTCGCGCAACATTGGACGCGGCATCTGCGAGCGACTGACCGAGGATGGCCACAAGGTCGTCCAGTTAGACGTGTTACCCCCCGAGAACCCGGACGCCGCTGAGTTCGTTAAAGTGGACCTCTCCGACGAGCACGCGACGGCCACTGCCCTGGCCGCGCTCAACCAGTGCCACCGGGTCACCAAACTAGTCAACAATGTCGGCATTTCCTTCATGGCCGATCTTGAGGACACCGGACTTGTGGATTTTGACCGCGTCATGCGGATCAATACCCGGGTGGCGCTGCAGTACACCCAGGCCGTGGTGCCCGGAATGAAGACGGCGGGGTTTGGGCGCCTGGTCAA
>JAPKDN010000323.1 GCA_028822575.1 Alphaproteobacteria bacterium
CAAAGACCTTTGAAAGGTCGAGGCCTGCCCCAGCGCCGATGGCCTTGTTGGAGAAGCACGGTTCGAATACCCGGTCAGGGTTCTTCTCCAACAAGCCGGCGCCGCGAGTCGTTCGCCTTGATCAGGACATATTCGCCCGGCGGTATTGTTTCACAACGCCTAAGCTAAGGTTTGTCAGTTTGTGCGTGATAGACTCGAACCCGAATCGCGGCTAGCCCGTCCATAGGGTCCCGGGCGTTGACAAAGAGTCGGTGACTTAGACGAAACGCGCGATCAACGTCTATTCGCGCAAGAACGCGAGTAATTAGCGCATCAGATTGACTATTCTATTGGCATTTTTCTTGATCTGCATGACATCCGCGAAAGACGGGTCACCCGAGCCATGTCGGATCATCAACTATTTGGAGAACCCATTCATCACGGTCAGAAGATTATTTAGATCATGCGCTCCTCCAGATCACGTCGGCTCGTTATGTCGATAATAAAGATAACAACTTCGCCCGGTGCCTGGCGCGGCTTGGTCTCGGGCGCCGTGCGGGTAAAACGGGCACGAAGGTACACCCCGCCGCACCCATCCTGAATTCGATCTCCGCGTCCGCACCATCGTCGAAACCGCCAGCCGCGGTCAGGTTCATCAGTGCGGGTCGAACCTCTTCATCGAAGCGAGCCGCGAGATTAATTCCGATTAAATATTCGGGCAGGTTTCCGGCCAACGTGGTCATGGTCTGGTTGGCTGCAGAAATATTCCCATTCGAATCGAGGAGTGCCGCGCCAAGAGGCACTCCTCGGATATAGCGGCCCGTCCTTCATAACCTGGGATACTCCTCCGCCGGTGCAAGCACCCACCATCGGGAGCGGTTAAACGCGAGGCCCTCGGACATAAGATAGGCCGAAAACCAGTTGGACAAACCATCCGTCGCTTCCAATTCCAGAAACTCGGCCCCTTCCTGGAGCCCACTCGGGTGTTTGTCCATCTCCAGCGAGCGGCGCGACGCGAGTAGCCGCAGCCGCGCAATCACCAAGGATTTGTCAGAAAGTCCGCGCTTACCTTGCCCCCATGCCTCACCATGAACGCTCTATTGAGCCGTTCCGGGCGACCTTGCGGAAAGAACACGCAAACTGGAAGTGGCGCCGTATCCTTATTCGTTACATTTTTAACACCCTACTCGGATGTATCAGGTACGGTTCCCCCAAGGGCTATTATCCGTTATATCTTTGATATAACAAGCTTCATGAAAGTCTCGCATGATTCGGATTTCCACCCGACAGCCTGAACAATCCTAACTAAAAGGACCGCCATGGGCCAGGTCAAGAGACTGGCCGATATCTTGGCCATACGCTGCCGCTTCTCGCGGCGCGGCGGTGTATCGACCTAACCAAGCGGCTTGTTCTTAAGTTGAAAGACATACCTGATAACCTCGGCAACCGCCTTGTAGTGCTCCGGTGGCACCTCCTCGTCGATATCGGAGACGCTAAAAAGAGCGCGGGCGAGGGGCGGGTTTTCGACGATCGGCACATCGTTCTCTTTTGCGACGTCGCGGATACGGAACGCGACGTCATCGGCGCCCTTGGCAACCACCCTGGGGGCCCCCATCGCATCGATTTCATACTTCAAGGCAACAGCGAAATGGGTCGGGTTCGTGACCACGACATCGGCCGTGGGGACCGCCGCTATCATTCTCGAACGCGCGCGTTCGGCCCGGATCTGACGCAGGCGTCCCTTCACCATGGGGTCACCCTCGGACTGCTTGTGCTCGTCCTTGATCTCTTGTTTGCTCATCCGCATTTGTTTCATGTACTCATGACGCTGATACATGTAGTCGAGCGCCGCTATCACCGCCATCACTCCAACCACGCCCGAGAACATGCGCACCAGAACCAGACGGGTTTCCTCGGCCGTCGCAGCGATATCCATTTGCATCAGGACTTCGACCCGATCGACCTCGGGGGCCGCGAGCAGATAGACAATGGTGCCAACGATCACCAGCTTGACTAGGCCCTTGGCGAACTCAACGAACGACTTAAGACTAAACATCCGTTTAAAGCCTTTGATCAGCGATAACTTGCTGAGTTCGGGCTTGAGGCTTTCGGCGCTGAACAGAAAGCCACTGACGGCCAACTTGGCGCCAGTGCCAAGCACAATCAAAAGCAACGCGATCGGCGCCATGCCAACGGAAACGTCGAAAAGAACGTCCATCAAGACATTCCCAACGTTCGCAGCATCGAAGGTGATCGTGTGAATATTAGCCAACAGCCCACCGGTCGCATTGGCAAGGCGCTCGGCCATGAAAGACCCTAGAAAGGCGGCAGTCAGAGCGCCCCCAAGAAGAATGGCGAAACTAGACACTTCCTGCGACGTGATAACATTGCCTTTTTGACGCGCCTCGGAAAGTTTATGCGGAGTCGGTTCCTCGGTTTTTTGTGACTCGTCTGTATCATCCGCCATGACGTAGCATCTCCGTCACCCAACAGTGAGATAAGCGTTAAGGCCATCGGCGTAGTATTCCAAGAAAAGAGTGAATAAACCACTTAAGCATGCCGCGAAAAGAAATAGACCGCCTGCGAGCTGCACCGGCAGACCCACAAAAAATATCTGCAACTGCGGCATTAGGCGCGCTAAAATTCCAAGTCCCATGAAGAAAACTAGGCTGAGCACGATGAAGGGTGCCGAAAGTTGCAGGCCTAACTTGAAACTATCTCCAACCATGCGCGACATCACCAACGCCGCGTCACCGGAAGGCATCGGATTACCAACTGGAAACAACGTATAACTTTCAATCACCGCGATGATCAGCGTGTGATGCATATTGGTTGCGAAGAGGAGCATGATCCCCAACGTGGTAAGCAACAATCCAGGAATAGAGGCTTGGTTCGATATGCTGGGATTGAAGATCTGCGCATTGGCCATTCCGATGCTCATCGAGACAAATCGGCCTGCCGTATCCAACGTAAGCAACATGATCCTCGATATCAGCCCAAGATACACACCAACCAAAAGTTCTCCTGCCAACAAGACAAACAAGCCGATCAGCGATTTAGGTTCCGGCGGGATCGAGGTCTCGATGACCGGCGCCGCTACAATGGTCAGCAAAATCGCGAATAGCAAACGCACCCGTGTCGGCACGAAGGCCTCTCCAAATCCCGGTAAAAGCATGACCGTTCCGGCGAGGCGCGTAAAAATGATGATGAACGCGTAGGCCTGCAGCGGCAGGAACTGCTCTAACTGCATAGCGTCTCCCTTCGGCGCCTCCTTGCCCTGACACCGTCTTCGAAGTTGGTGATAAGTTGCCCCGTTCGCGGACCGGCCCCCCGTATCATCCGCCCAACCCAATCATTCGATCCGCCAATTGCTCTGTGAACCTGGTCAAGGTCGAGAGCATGAAAGGGATCAACAGCACCAGAGCGACAAATACCACGATAATCTTCGGCACGAAAACCAGGGTCATTTCCTGAAGCTGGGTCAAAGCCTGCAACAGGGCAATGACCAATCCCACGCCAAGGGCTATCGCCATAATAGGCACTGACATCGTCAGTACCGTTAAGACCGCTTCGCGGCCAACCTCGATTGCCTCGACTTCGTTCATCTGCGCTCGGATCGCTGCAATTTTATGAACAAGGATTCTTTACAGGCAATTCCTGCCGAGCAACTTTCTCCTGATAGGATCGTTCGACCGCCTCGAAACATCAAATCGGCATTCTCAAGATTTCCTGATAAGCCTGAATCATGCGATCACGCAGGCTCGTAACGACTTGAAGGGTGGTTTCGGCGCTGTTTACTGCCGCCACGACGTCCGTCAGGTCCGCTTCCCCAGCGATCCCCTTCATGCTCAAGGCCTCTCCCTTGTGCATGGTGTCGACCGCGCCTTGGGTGGCGTCCTTGATGAAATCGGCGAAACTCTGGCCAGCCCCTTGCGTTCCAGGTGTCTTTCCGATCTGATCCAACCCGCTAATATTCGGAAGGCTATCGGTGATGCGTGCGACCATCTCGGTGCTCTCCTTTAATCTCGAATCATTTTAGCGCATTTCAACCGTCCGAGCCACAAGGGCGGATTACCCTCTGAGCAAGTCGATAGTGCGTTGGATCATCGCCTTTGAGGATTCGATCACGGTCAGGTTTGCTTCATAGGTGCGTTGCGCTTCCCGCATATCCATCATCTCGATCAACCCGTTCACGTTGGGCCGTTTAATGTAACCATCATCATCCGCGAGCGGGTGATACGGCTCGTAAGCCAGCGCGAAAGCCGAATCATCCCGGCCAATCTTGTCCACATGAACCAAGGTCGCACCCGTCATTTTGTCCAATATATCCCTGAAAACAATGGTTTTCCGCCTGTAAGGATCGGCGCCCTTCGTGGTGCCAACCGAATCCTGGTTAGCTATATTTTCAGAGATAACCCGGAGCCGCGTACCTTGCGCCTTCATGCCGGACGCCGAAACGTTGAGCGCTCTCATAAGGTCCATGGTCATGACTTAAACTCCTCTGCTATCCGGCGGCCTAGCCTAACGATTCTGGCCAAGAGCCATTTTCAGCATCGACAGATTTTTTTTATAAATATTAGTTGCAAGCTGGTATTGTATTGTCGACTCACTAACTT
>JAPKDN010000324.1 GCA_028822575.1 Alphaproteobacteria bacterium
AACCGTCCGTTTTCATGGAGTTTAGCGTCGCGGCGAACTATAGTCATTACGTGAATTGGGGACTAGATAAAGTCTAGATCCTTGGTGCGAATGGTGGGAAATTGGAATAGCGGCGCGGTAGCGCCGCATACGAAGGGCAGGCGATGCGATGACGACGCTTCTTCAGGAATATTTGCCGATCCTGATCTTTATCGGAATCGCAGTTGGGATGTCAGTGGCGATGATCGCCGCTTCGATGGTTATCGGCACACAAAAGCCGGATTCGGAAAAAGTCTCCGCCTATGAATGTGGCTTTGAGGCCTTCAATGATTCGCGTGGACAGTTCGATGTTCGATTCTATCTCGTGGCCATTCTGTTCATCATCTTCGATCTAGAGGTCGCGTTTCTGTTTCCCTGGGCGGTTTCGCTTGGTGCGACCGGTGTGTTTGGTTTCTGGTCGATGATGGTGTTCCTTGGGGTGCTGACAATCGGCTTTGTCTACGAATGGAGAAAAGGAGCCCTGGAATGGGAGTAATTACCCCAGACCAAACTCAACGCCTGATTCCGCCTGGCGCGGATCAGGACGCGGTTCTGCGCGCGGTCGGCGACGAGCTCCAGGAAAAGGGTTTCGTGATCGCCCAGGCGGATAAGCTGTTCAACTGGGCGCGTAGCGGTTCGCTTTGGCCAATGACTTTCGGTCTGGCCTGTTGCGCGGTCGAGATGATGCATTCCGCAGCCAGTCGCTATGACATTGACCGATTCGGCATGGTATTTCGCCCAAGCCCTCGGCAATCGGACGTGATGATCGTCGCCGGCACACTGACCAACAAGATGGCGCCGGCTCTTCGCAAGGTTTACGACCAAATGGCCGAGCCGCGTTGGGTGCTTTCTATGGGGTCTTGCGCCAATGGCGGCGGCTATTACCACTATTCCTATTCGGTGGTGCGGGGCTGTGACCGAATCGTGCCGGTCGACGTGTATGTGCCGGGCTGCCCGCCAACCGCCGAAGCGCTGCTTTACGGTTTGATGCAATTGCAGCGCAAGATTCGCCGCACCGGGACGATCGCGCGGTGAGTGGAATTTTGCTGATTTTAACCCCGAGAACTCGGAGCGATCATGCCAAGGGCTGAAGCATCTCAGGCTTTGAAGGATTTAGTCGAATACATCTTCAGCCAGAACGACGAGGCGCTTTTGGGCGTCGAATGGGCGGGGGACGAAGCGGTTTTGCGGACGCGTCCGCAATCGGTGCTGCGGGTCCTGAGTTTCCTGCGGGACGATTCGCAATGCCTGTTCAAAAACATGGTGGATCTCTGCGGCGCCGACTACCCAGATCGCGAACAGCGCTTGGAGGTTGTCTACAACCTATTGAGTGTTAAGCATAATTTGAGAATTCGCGTGAAGGTCTCAACCGACGAGGAAACGCCCGTCCCGTCCGCCAGCCAATTGTTCATGTCCGCTGAGTGGAATGAGCGCGAGGCCTGGGACATGTACGGGATCTTTTTCTCTGACCATCCGGATTTGCGTCGCCTTCTCACGGACTACGGGTTCGAAGGACATCCGATGCGCAAGGACTTCCCGCTGACTGGGCATGTCGAGGTCCGGTATGACGATGAGTTGAAGCGCGTCGTCTATGAGCCGGTTAAGTTGACCCAGGATTTCAGGACCTTCGATTTCCTGAGCCCATGGGAAGGCGTGCAGGCGGTACTGCCGGGCGATGACAAGGCCGCGACCGGCGAAGACGCGGGAGCCGACTGATGGCGGAAATGCAGATAAAGCCGCTGACCCTGAACTTCGGCCCCCAGCATCCGGCCGCGCATGGCGTGCTTCGCTTGGTGTTGGAGATGGATGGCGAGATCGTAGAGCGGGCTGATCCTCATATAGGTCTGCTGCATCGCGGCACCGAGAAGTTGATCGAGTATAAAACCTATCTTCAGGCAGTACCTTATTTCGACCGGCTCGATTATGTTGCGCCGATGTCGCAGGAGCACGCCTATGCCCTGGCAGTCGAGAAACTACTTGGTATCGAGGTCCCTCGGCGCGGCCAATATATTCGCGTGCTATATGCCGAGCTGTCGCGCATTCTGAATCACATTCTTAACATCACGACTTTCGCGCTCGATGTGGGCGCGATGACGCCGTTGTTGTGGGGCTTCGAGGAACGCGAGCATTTAATGGAGTTCTACGAGCGGGCCTGTGGCGCGCGGCTCCATGCGGCGTATTTTCGTCCCGGCGGCGTGCATCAGGATCTGCCTGCCGGCCTTTTGGACGATATATCGCATTGGGCGGAGCAATTTCCCGCTGTCGTCGACGACATGGAAAGCCTGCTGACCAACAACCGGATTTTTAAGCAACGCACGGTCGATATCGGCGTTGTGACCGCCGAGGAGGCTCATAACCTGGGCTTTACAGGTCCATGTATCCGCGCTTCCGGTCAGGCCTGGGACCTTCGCAAATCGCAACCCTACGATGTCTATGACGAGATGGATTTTGATATACCCGTCGGCAAGACCGGTGATTGCTATGCCCGGTATCTGGTCCGCGTGGAGGAAATTCGCCAGAGTCTCCGGATCGTTAAGCAATGCATCGCCAATATGCCAAACGGCCCCGTTAAAACCACCGACCTTAAGGTCGCGCCGCCGCCACGGGCCGAGATGAAGAAATCGATGGAGGCGCTGATCCATCACTTCAAGCTGTATACCGAGGGCTATCACGTACCCGCCGGCGAGACATACACTGCGGTCGAGGCGCCAAAGGGTGAGTTCGCGGTCTATCTTGTATCGGACGGCAGTAACAAACCTTATCGCTGCAAGATCAGGGCGCCTGGCTTCGCCTTCCTGTCGGCCATGGATTTTCTGTCCAAAGGGCACATGTTGGCGGATACCGTCGCCATCATCGGCTCGTTGGATATCGTTTTCGGGGAGATCGACCGGTGAGTGGGATCGAATTCGCCAAGGACCAGCCGGACAGTTTCGCGTTCACGGCTGAGACCGAGGCCAAGGCGGACGCGATCATCGCCAAATACCCGCCAGGTCGTCAGGCCAGTGCGGTAATCCCGTTGCTTGATCTGGCTCAGCGTCAGCATGACAACTGGTTGCCGAAGAAAGCACTCGAGGCGGTGGCCGAGAAGCTCGATATGGCACCGATTCGGGTGCTGGAGGTCGCGACCTTCTACACGATGTTCAATCTCAAGCCGGTTGGGAGATATTTCCTCCAGGCATGCAAGACCACGCCTTGCTGGCTGAGGGGATCGGACGACGTGATCAAATGCGTCAAGGATAAGCTCGGGATCTCGAATCACGAGGCAACAGACGACGGCATGTTCAGTTTGCTGGAGGTCGAATGCCTTGGCGCCTGTGTCAACGCGCCGATCCTGCAGGTGAATGACGACTTTTACGAGGACCTGGATTACGACGCGACGGTTGAGTTGCTGGAAGCGTTGAAGCAAGGCAAGCCACCGCCTCAAGGCTCGATGAAGGGCCGCAATCTTTCCGAGAGCAGTGCCGGCGCGACGTCGCTTACAAGTCTTCGCGAAACCGAGGCGGCCTATGTGCCGCGACCTCCGAAGCCGGTGGTCGAAGAAGCACCCCAGGGTGGGGGAGAGAGCTGATGCTGAAGGACAAAGACCGGATCTTCACCAATCTGTATGGTTGGTTCGACTGGGGCCTTGATGGCGCCCGCAAGCGCGGCGACTGGAGCACGACCAAGCAAATCCTCTCGCAAACACCAGAGGAAGTGGTAGAGTTGGTCAAGGCTTCCGGCTTGCGTGGACGTGGTGGCGCGGGGTTCCCGACCGGCTTGAAATGGTCGTTTATGCCCAAGGAAGTTGGGGAGCGGCCACATTATCTGATCGTCAACGCCGACGAGAGTGAGCCCGGGACCTGTAAGGACCGCGAGATCATGCGCAATGATCCGCACAAACTGGTCGAGGGCTGCCTAATCGGCGGCTACGCGATGCGGGCTTGCGCGGCCTATATCTACATTCGTGGCGAGTTCTATAATGAGGCACTTCACCTGCAGGCGGCGATCGACCAGGCCTACGAAGCGGGTCTCATCGGCAAGAATGCTTGCGGAAGCGGCTATGATTTCGACGTAATCCTGCATCGTGGCGCCGGCGCCTATATCTGTGGCGAGGAAACCGCGCTGCTGGAAAGCCTCGAGGGTAAGAAGGGCCAACCCCGCCTGAAGCCGCCATTCCCTGCGGCTGTTGGCCTCTACGGTTGCCCCTCGACGGTCAATAACGTCGAGAGCATCGCCGTGGTGCCAGAAATTCTAAGGCGCGGTCCCGAATGGTTCGCCGGCATGGGGCGTGAGCGTAATGTCGGCACGAAGCTGTTCTGTATCTCCGGCCATGTGAACACGCCCTGCAACGTTGAGGAAGAGATGGGCATCCCGCTTCGGGAACTCATAGAGAAGCATGCCGGTGGCGTGATCGGCGGCTGGGCCAATCTGTTGGCCGTGATTCCCGGCGGATCGTCGGTGCGGTGCATTCCGAAATCGATCTGTGACGATATCCTGATGGATTTCGATTCGCTGATGGCGGTTAAGTCGGGCCTCGGCACGGCGGCGGTAATCGTGATGAACAAAGATACTGATATCGTCCGGGCGATCACCC
>JAPKDN010000325.1 GCA_028822575.1 Alphaproteobacteria bacterium
GTTGAAGGCAAGATCATAAGACAAGACATCATCGGCGCGCGGCATGGCATAGTCCATGAACGAGGCGGCCAAGGGCTGACCATTACTGGGGTCGTGCGCCGTGCGCTCCAGCAAGGCCTGACCGATGCCCTGAGTGATTGCGCCATGGGCCTGACCCGCGGCGATCATCGGGTTGATCACCACGCCATAATCATCGACGGCGGTATACCGGTCGATCCCGACACGCCCGGTATCCCGGTCGATCTCGACCTCGACCACATGCGCACCATTGGGAAACGTCATCCAGTTACGGGTCCAGGCGTGATACGTGTCCAGCGGCGTTCTGGCGTTCCGCGCGAGGCCGGCGACTTGCATCAAATCGATTGTCCGATCGGTGCCGATGACCGTGAAGCGGCCGTCCTCGAACACAATATCACTTGGCGACACCTCCAGCGCCTCTCCGGCGATAACCGCGCCTTTGGCGATGATCTCCTCGACGGCTCGGAAGATTGCAGTGCCGGCCATATAAGTGGAGCGTGAGCTGCCGTGGCCGCCACCTTGTGGGATAAGGTCGGTATCGCCTTCGCGCAAATGGACTTGTGCGTTATCCAGACCAAGAAGATCAGCGATTATCTGCGGAAAGGTCGTGTGATGACCCTGGCCAATTGTCTGGGTACCAGTGAAAAGCGAAACGCTGCCATCGGTCTCGAAGCGCAGTTCGACATTCTCGTGCGGAGAGCCACCAGTTCCTTTGATGTGATAGGCGAAACCAAAACCACGCAGACGCCCCCTCTCTTGGCTTGCGTGTCGCCGGGCCTCGAGCCCATCAACATCGGCGCGGGCGAGCGCGATATCCAGGGTCTCGGCGAAGGCGCCGCTATCCACGGTCTCTCCCAAGGCGTTGGTGAACGGCATTTGGTCGGCGCGCGCCATGTTGATCCGGCGCAATTCCGCTCGATCAAATCCGCATTGCCGGGCGGCGGCATCAATCAACCGTTCGATCACCATATTCGCCTCGGCATAGCCAGGCGCCCGGGTCACCCCTTTTGGTGTTGTGTTCGTGAACACGGCCTGGATATGCAAGGCAATCGCCGGGATATCGTACACGGTCCCAGGCAGATGGGCATAGAGCTTGGTTTCCACCACCCCCATGGAGCCGACCAAATAGGCGCCAAGATTGGCAATACTATCGATTTTTAGCGCAAGGAACCTGCCATCCGTGTCCAGAGCGAGCCTGGAAATAGAACCATGGTCGCGGGCCTGATGATCAGTCAGGAAGGCCTCACTTCGGCTAGCAATCCACTTTACAGGCCTGTTCAAGCGTCGGGCTGCCCAGGCGATCATCGGATATTCAGTATAACCAAAGTTCTTAGTTCCAAACCCGCCCCCCACATCCGGCGCGACAAACCGAACGGCCTGCGCTTCAACGCCCAGGGCGCGGGCTGTGACGTCGCGAACGCCATGCAGGTTCTGAGTTGATACGTGCAAAACATAGCGCGCATTTTCCCGATCCCATGTTCCAACCACACCGCGCGGCTCCATCGGATTGGTGACGATACGATGGTTATCAAGCGCACATTCTACAACATGCACGGCACGTGGGAACGCTGCATCAACAGTGCTTTCGTCTCCAATTTTCACATCCAGGCAAAGATTACGGTCAACGCCTGGCACGATCATAGGCGAGTTGGTCGACAGCGCCTCTTCCGGAGTGGTGATCGCGTGCAGTGAACCATAGGCTACATCCACAAGATCGGCGGCATCCAAAGCCTGGGCATGCGTTTCGGCGATAACGAGTGCCACCGGCTCTCCCACGTGACGGACAACATCCTCGGCCAACAGAGGCTGGGACAAGAAGGCGAATGGCTCGCCGGAGTACGGCTCACCGGTATGTGGATTGGTGGCGGCGGGTGGGCCCAGTGGTAGTAGGCCATCGGCCTCGACATCTCGGGCGGTCAATATAGCGAGCACACCTGCGCCATTCCGCGCTGCAGCGATATCAATCGACTTAATCCACGCGTGAGCGTGGGGCGATCGCACGAACACCGCATGACAGATACCCTTGAACGTCAGATCGTCAAGATAGGCGCCCTTCCCTGTGAGAAATAACCGGTCTTCGCGGCGCTTGGGCGAATCCCCAATCGTCGCGCGGCCCTCAGTCAATTCATTCACCATTCAATCTCACCACCATCGTATCTAGGAAAGTTCCCCGATATCCCGAGCGTCGGGCCGTTGATGACGCCTCGCAAACCGGAAACACTCTCGGAAACTGCAATCCCCGTCGCGCTAGTTCGTATTTCCGTGGCCACAGATCCGGGGTGCATCACGACCGCCATAATCCCCTGGGGGACAAAATCGATAGAGTCACTCTTGGCCACCATATTAAGCGCCGCCTTACTGAACCAGTATGGGTAGTGACCGCCAGCGCCATTATCACCGATCGATCCAGAGCACGAGCCGATGAACACTATACGGCGTTTTTTACTTGCCGCAACATGCTCTTCAAACACGGCAGCGACTTAGGCCGGGGCCAACGCGTTGATCCGCATGGCGCTGATAAATTTCTCCAGATCCAACGGCATCATCGTCCCGGGTCCGTCCAGTGCAAATGTCGCAGCATTCATTGATGAAAAGATCGATGGCTTCGCCCCTCGGCGCGCTCACCAATGCGACAAGTGCGGCCTGATCGGACACACCCGGGCAATGGACATTCACGGACTCGCCGAGCATTTTGAGTGCCCCAAGCGATGATTCTTGAAAACAAACAGCGTGCACCCGGCATCCACCGTCCTCGTATTGGCAGGCCAACTCGAAGCCGTTACCATTACCGAAACCCGTTATCAGTAACGTGCCCATCCGACCCTCCCCGATACTGCGCCTTGGCATATTGATGACAACAGTCTGCCCCCCTCGAACCACTCAAGGCTGTTCACCATGAGCACCGACGCCATTTCCGAAATCATCAGGTTCTGGCATGGGCCAGCCTTGGATAACCCAGAGGCCGCGTTTGAACGCCGGGACTGGTGGTACAAGGGCGGCGCGCCGGTGGACGACGAGATCCGTACCCGGTTCGGTGATCTTGTGGAAAAGGCGCGAGACGGCGGCCTAAACGAGTGGCGAGACAGTTCTGAAGGCGTCCTGGCGCTGATTATCCTGCTCGACCAATTCACCCGCAACCTTTATCGAAACACGGTCGAGGCTTATAGTGGAGACGCTCGAGCCTTCGACGTCATGGCCCTGGCGATCCGCCTAAACCTTGATAAGTCCCTGCATCCCGTGTCACGGATCTGGCTCTATCACCCGTTTCACCATTCCGAGGACGTTGTCGCTCAAGATACTGGGATCACGATCCTAAAGGCCCTTAAGCGACAAGGCCCCGCCCTATGGCGCCCCTTCATCCAGCGAAGCGTTAAGGGCTGGACGAGACATCGCGACATCGTCGCCCGTTTCGGTCGTTTTCCGCATCGTAACCACGTCTTGGGTCGCCCATCATCGCGCAAGGAGGTCAGTTTCCTAACAAAAGATGGGGAATCTTTCGGCCAAGGGCCAAGGCGGAGAAAAGATCCAACCAGGTTAACGCCACAGGAAGACAAGCCTTAAACGCAAATCCATTCATGTAGCGTGGTTACGTTCTACATTTAGATCGTTGAAAGCCAAGGCACGGATAAACCGTCGCAAGGGTTCTTTACAGGAAAGAAGCACTTAATACCCACATGAACACCTTGAGGCTGGTCTGCACCCCGCAATTTCGTGGCGTTCCCGTGGCCTCTTTGAATAACCGTATAGATAGCCCAGCAAAGCTGGTTAACAACTACCCCTATCCGAACGCACAGCTTAAAAGAGAAGAAGTTTAGCGACAGGTGCGGCTCGTGAAACCCGACCCAACCGACGCCGGAGCAACCGAATGAGTATCGACCCCGACTAGTTAACACTCTTTGGCAGCTTTACGTCGAGCTCCAGTTTCAAGCCGGTGATGTTCCTGTCCCTCGCAGGGGCGTCGTTTTCGTTCAAAACCGTCAACCTAAAGTTTGGTGCCCAGAAGGAAGATTGGTATCTGGCGATCAATCGCTTCGGACAGGTGCCGGCGCTTGCCCATCGCGGGTTGATCATCGTGCAATCTAATATCATCCTTGATTATCTCGCCCGCGAGACCGGCCACTTCCTCGCGGTGAACGAGCAAGACCAATGGCGCGCGCGGGAGTGGCTCTCATGGGAAGCGGATGCGATCACCAATGTTGCGAAAGTGCGGCACTACAATCGATTTCGAAAGGTAGACCCTGCCGTAATAGATTACTTCACACCACTGGCGCATAGCGCTCTGGACGTTGTTGACACCGCGCTCGTAGATCGAGACTGGTTGGTCGGCGACACCTGCACGATCGCCGACCTTGGATGCTGGGGCCGCATGGTGTTCATGGCCGAGGGCGGCTTGGAGATTGAACGGTGGCCGAATATAGAGCGCTGGTCCAATCAGATCACGAACATGCCCGGTTATGATCACCCTTACGCCTTGATCCCGAAAAAGGACCGGGAGTTCGGTCCCACCTCATAGAAAGCCTAATTTATTTTCCTGCCCGTACTTGGGCTACTCCTGTCAAGAGCGCCG
>JAPKDN010000326.1 GCA_028822575.1 Alphaproteobacteria bacterium
CCAGCGACCAATACCCTCACTGCTTCGAAAATTTTCTGCGCCCGTAAAATTGGAGGCGAATTTATCTTCTGAGGATTTGGCGGTGCTGATGGCTCATGACCCGGATCCCTTCGCCAGATGGGACGCCGGACAGCGTTACTCGAGCGGTCTGGTACTTGATCTGGTAGCAGACCGCGCGGCCGGGCGTGATTTGGCCCTACCACCAGCTTTTGTCGAGGCGATCGAGGCGACGGCCGGCGATGAAAGTCTTGAGCCCGCTTTCCGCGCCGAGGCCCTGCGCTTGCCCAGCCAGGGGGAATTGGCTCAGGCCATGGAAATCGCGGATGTCGATGGCATCCACGCGGTGACGGAATTTGTTTACGACCGACTGGGTGATTTACTTTACAATAGGTTTTTAGCACTTTATGTGGCGACAGAAGCGGCGCGGAAGAGCGTGGACCTTTCAACCGGTGAGATGGGGAACCGTGCGTTCGGGAATGTTTTGCTTGCCTACCTCGCGGCGAGTGGGCGCCAAGAAGGCCGTGATCTCGCCAAGGCACAAGTCGACGCGAAAGTATCGATGACCATGGTGATGGGGGGCCTTTACGCCCTCAACGGTATTGCCTGTCCGGAGCGCGATGCGGCCTTGGCGGCCTTCCATGAACGCTGGCATGACCGACCCATGGAGTTGGACAAGTGGTTCTCGTTGACCGCGACGTCGACATTGCCGGACACCTTGGACAAGGTACGCGGGCTGCTTGACCATCCAGGGTATGACATTGGCAACCCCAATCGGGTCCGGGCGGTGGTCGGGGCCTTTGCGTCCGGTAACCAGGTACGTTTTCACGTCGCCGATGGCGCGGGGTATCGGTTCCTCGCAGACCGGGTTTTGGAACTCGAGACGCTCAACCCCCAGGTTGCGTCCAGATTGGTTCAGCCGCTGACACGGTGGCGGCATCATGAAGAAAATCGACGGCGTCTTATGATCGAACAGCTGACAAGGGTTGCCGAAATGCCCGGATTATCGAAGGATGTCTTTGAAATCGCGAGCAAGGGGCTCGCGGGCTAGCAATCGGAAGACCATGCCATGACCGACCGCGTCATCGTCATCAATCCGAACAGTACCGAGGTTGTCACCCAGGCCATGGACCGGGCACTTGATCCTTTGCGTCTAAGCGGCGGGCCGGAGATTGAAAGCGTGACCAATCCGGACGGCCCGCCTGGTATTGAAAATCAACAACATGTCGACCAGGTCTCGGGCGATATCTGCCGCATTATCCAGGCGCGAGACAATGACGCTGGTGCCTTCGTTATTGCCTGTTTCTCTGACCCTGGGATGTTCGCCGCCCGAGAGGTAACGTCCAAGCCAGTATTCGGAATCGCCGAAAGCGGAATTCTGTCGGCGCTGTCCCTGGGAGGCCGGTTCGGTGTTCTCGCGATCCTTGAAAAGTCGATTCCCCGGCACATTCGATATATCCGCTCGCTTGGGCTTGAGACACGGCTCGCCGGTGACAAGGCAATCGGGCTTGGGGTAACTGAACTGGCGGACGAAGACCGAACATTTTCCCGAATGGTCCGGGTGGGCGAGGACCTGCGGGATAATAATGGAGCCGATGTTCTGGTAATGGGATGCGCTGGAATGGCCCGGTACCGCGCGCCGTTGGAAGAAAAACTCGGTATTGCCGTTGTCGACCCCACGCAAGCGGCTGTCTCCATGGCTATCCCCGCGATCCGTCTGGGGCAGACCAATAGCGTGAGGCGTGCCGTTTCGTGATTAATATTCGTGAAGTCTAAGCGACCGAATAACTAGTTGTTCGAATTTACCCTGTAAAAATTTTATAACATGGGAAATTTTACCTATGGTGAACTGTCGGATGCCGCGTGGAAGATTCGGAATTTGCGCAGACAATGGATGAATCCCGCATGTACCTTAAGGGTTTGAGCGACGTCAGGCGCGAGAATCTCAGCGGCAGATCCTTGATAGGGTTCAACGCGCTAAAAGAACGACTTGCAAAAGCAATCTTGGCCGGTATGGATTTTATCGGCTCTGAGCTTTCAGGTAGTTATTTCACCGATGCCGATCTTCCCGGATTGATGTTCTGGAAATACGGCCTAACCGGCGTGAAGTTCCATAATGTCGATCTATGGGGGCAGAGCTTACCATGGCCGACCAATCGGATAGCGTGATGTATTGTGGTGATCTCGATGGCGCGATGTTCAAGGAGGCGCGGTTCGCTGGAGCGGTGCCGCGTAATATAGATCTGAGCTTGGCCAATTTGATGGAAATAGACCTCAGTGGTTGCCAGGCCTTCACGGGGATCAATGATATTCAAGTGTCGCTCAGGAAAAGCATGCGAGCCCCTATGAAATGGGTATCAAGCGATGGGCGATACGGCGAGCACGGCAGTTTTAGCAAGCTTGACGTTACAAGTGTCAATTTTAGGTGTGCGGATTGATGCGTGTCCGTGTTCCAGGGTGCTAACATGCGTGAGGAAATTTTTACGGGGCTTTCCTTCCCATGGCGAATTTCGAAGGGGCTGAATACGACGCTAATCTTATAGGGGCCAATCTAAGAGGCGTGAACCTGAATGGAGCAGAACTAAGGTTGGTGGATTTGTCTGGCGCCGATCTCGCCCTTCGCGCGATCAGTAATCGTTCTGGCGCGCGCCAGATCGCGATGATCTTGTTGGATCTTCGTGGTGCGTCGTTCGATGGTGCGGTTTGTCATCAGGCGAATTCTCAAAATGCGAATCTCGAAGCCAGCCAAATTGAAAAAGCCAGCTTGGAGGGAGCCAAACTCGATTTCGCACCCTGAAGGTATCCAGTCCTCGAGCTTGGCTGATTTGAAACCGACGACGACCATGTTACTTCTGGTTTCCGATTATATACTCGAGGGAACGTGGGGCATTGAACGGACCGGATGTGGTGCCAACTAAAATGGGTGTTCAACAAAGCTATACCTATCCTAAATATGAGTTTCGACGCCCGGCGGCCCTCGACCGTGTCGGCGTTGAAACATTGCCCTTGGTTATCGTCGGCGGGGGCATGGTTGGTCTTTCGGCGGCCATGGAGTTCGCGTGTCTAGGGATCGAGACGGTTGTGTTGGATGACGACGATAGCGTCTCCAGTGGAAGTCGAGCGATCTGTGTTTCCAAGCGAACGCTTGAGGTGTTCGACCGAAGCGGAGTCGCCGATCGGATGGTGGGCAAGGGCGTCATCTGGCGCCGCGGAAGAGTCTTTCGTGGTGAGCGCGAGATCTACAATTTCGATCTATTGCCAGAGGCGGGTCACAAGATGCCCGCATTCATTAATCTCCAACAATACTACGCCGAGGAATTTCTGGTTGATCGGATCGAAGCGCTTGGCCGGACCTATATCCGCTGGCGGAACGCGGTGGTTGATATCGATATTGATGCTGGAGGCGGTGCGCTTCTGACGGTGGAAACACCGGATGGGGCGTATCAAATTCATGCGGACCACGTGATCGCCGCCGATGGTGTTCGCAGCACGATACGACAGGCGATGGGCCTGGGGTTTACCGGGCGCACCTTCGAGGAGCGCTTTTTGATCACTGACATCAAGATGAAAGCCGATTTCCCGATGGAGCGGTGGTTTTGGTTCGAACCGTCCTTCCACGGCGGTCAATCCGCGCTGCTACATCGTCAACCCGACAACATCTTCCGTATCGACCTGCAACTTGGGCCGGACGCTGATCCAGTGCGGGAGGCAAAGCCCGAGCGGGTGATCTCCCGAATCCAAAGGATGATCGGCGAAGATCTTGATTTCGATCTTGAGTGGATCAGCGTCTACACCTTCACTTGTCGGCGGATCGACCGGTTCCGTCATGGATCAGTTTTCTTCGTTGGCGATGCTGCCCATGTCGTTAGTCCCTTCGGCGCACGAGGCGGCAATGGCGGGGTGCAGGACGTCGATAATCTGGTCTGGAAATTAGCCCTGGTTCTCAAAGGTGATGCGCCGGCGTCCTTGTTGGACAGTTACGACGCTGAGCGGGTGCCGGCTGCGGACGAGAACATCTTGAATTCCGCGCGTAGCACCGATTTCATGACGCCAAAGAATCAGGTGAGCGCCGATTTTCGGCAGGCTGTGCTATCGCTTTCCGAAACGGTACCATTCGCTCGGGCGATGGTGAATAGTGGACGTCTGTCTCTGCCACATCACTACAACGAGACAGCGCTGACGACGCCGGACATGGATGACTTCGCGGGGCAGGGCCTGGCGCCAGGCGCGCCATCGCTAGATGCGCCCGTGGAGACCGTAGAAGGTGGTGACGGATGGCTGCTCGGCCATCTGGGGCGGCGCTTCGTGGTTCTTTGCTTTGTGGATGATGACAGTGTCTCCTGGGCATGTTTGGGAGATTGGAAGCGGGAAGCGCTGACGAACGGGCCTGTTGTTGATCATCTCTTGATTTCGAGCAATGGCATCAGTGTAGCCGGCCAAGCACCGGTTCTGATAGATCGCGAAGGCCTCGCGTTCAAGCGTTGGGCGGCGTCGTCTGGCACGGTTTACCTGATCAGACCGGACCAACATATCGCGGCCAGGTGGAGAATGCCGCCTTCATTAACGGTGCTTCGAAGGGCGATC
>JAPKDN010000327.1 GCA_028822575.1 Alphaproteobacteria bacterium
GTCTCGACCCTCACAGTCGATTGGGGTCTCAACGGGGAAGGTGAGATTTTCGGCGAAGAACTCGGCCGGTGCACCGCCAATCCAGTTGCTGATCGCCTGGGCCGTTTCGACCGCGGTCTGGGAGATATCGATTCCCACCATTCGGATTTTGGTCCGGCCTTCCAGGGCCATAAACTCGAAAAGCCAATTGCCGACACCGCAACCAATATCAAAGAAAAGCGACGATCCGGAAGCATCTGATTGGCCAATGAAGGCGCGACAAAGGGCCGAGAATATTTCCCCTTACTGGGGCCGGGGACAACGATTGGCGCATTGCGCACGAAGAGTTGGGAAAAATGCCGCGACCGATCAATGTCTTGGAGATAAGCGGCCCAATCCATGGTGGCAAGCATATCCGGGTCGCGACTGAGGCTGAAAGAAAGATCGTTTTTATGCTGGCGGAACATGCGCAGCAACTTCAAAATATTCGCCGTGGAGGGCTCATTATTGCTGGTGAAGAAATTGGCCAGCGATCGGTATGGTTGCCAGATTTCATTATAGCGTTGCTGTGAATTGTCGGTCTGCGAAAACATAGGGGCGGCACCTTGATTGGGCGTTCCGAAGAAATCACGCACCTATGCCGCTAAGTAGCCGGCGCGGAGCTGAACAATAGGCTCTCGGGCGGGTTCTTGTCCACATCCGGTGGAGAATGGCGGCCCATTTTCACTCATGCTTTAAGGGGGTAAATGCCACATGGATCTTTATGTTGATGGATGCCAAGCCATCGATTCCACATCAACAAGATGGTATCATCCCATCCCTCCCGAGAATGACGGTTATTGCCCCGGGCGACAATGCCAGTTCGGCGGGATGACAAGAAAATGCCACCCCGCCCTCCCTTTTTCCTAAGCCGCGATACCGGGTTCCCGGGCGGCTGCCGCCGCGTCGATCATCCCGCGCAAGGCCGGGCTCGCGGCCATCATCGGCAGGCGGAGCTCCGGGCTGGTGATCAGTCCTGCGCGATAGAGCCAGTACTTCACCGCCGCCGGGTTCGGTTCCCGAAACAATAGCCGCGTGACCCCGACCAGCCCGCGCCATTCATTTGGTGCCACCTCGCGGTGATTGTCGAGAAACAGCGCCCGCACCCGCGCGAAGGCGACGGTCTCCACATGGGCCGCGGCGAGTATTCCGCCATCGGCGCCCTGGCATAACGCGGCGTGAAAGAATGCGTCCTCGCCGGTCAGCACGGCAAATCCCTCGGGGCTGGCGGCGGTCAGCGCGAAACTTTGGGCCGGGTCGGCGCAGCAATCCTTGATCCCGACGATGTTCTCGCGCTCGGCCAGATGAAGCAGCACCTCATTGGCCAGATTGACGCCGGTGCGATAGGGAATATTGTAGAGGATGATCGGTCGCCCGGTAGCCTCGGCGGCGGCCATGAAATGCTGGAACATACCTTCTTGCGACGGTCTTGTGTAATACGGCGCGGTGATCAGATAACCGTCGATCGGCCAATCGGTGGTATGCTGGATCTGCTTGACCAGCTTGCGTGTATCGCTGCCGGACAGACCAAGATAAAGCGGCATTGCGCCGTCGCCCGCCCTAGCCAGGGCCTCGGCGCTGGTCATGGCGCGCTCGGTCTTGCCATCGCCCAAGGTCAAGCTCTCGCCCGTGGTCCCGGCTAGAACGATCCCGTCCAGCGGGCGGCTGGCGTAGTGCCGGATAAGCCGGGTGATTGACACTTCATCCAACGCGCCATCGAGGAACGGCGTGATGAGCGGCAACCAGATGCCTTGAGCGGGGGTTGATGTCGGAGTCTCTGAATCAGTGGTCATGTCGTTTTCTCCTTGGATAAGGCCGGAGAAAACGGCCGCCATAACAAAAGACCCCGGCCATTCCGGCGGGATCTATTTCGATACGATCGCTGGGCTAATGATTAGCGCGCGCGACGTGTCTCCGGTCCCCGAATAGAGGACGGTTTTTTAGCGACGAACGTCATGGTGGCGCGGTTAATCATACCGCGGACCGTCGTTCAATCAGGCATTGCTGTCAACAGGGACCGCCCGATTTCCCTATTGCGCGCTCCAGGCGCCATCCAGGGTCATCGTCGTGCCGGACATGTTCGACGCCGCCTCGCCACAGAGAAAAACAGCGGCTGCGCCAAGCTGATCGATCGTGGTGAACTGGCCCGAGGGTTGTTTCTCGCTCAACAGATCCACGGTCGCTTGATCGGTCGAGATCCCGTCCCGATCCGCGCGCGCCTGGATCTGCGCCATCACCAGAGGCGTCTGGACCCAGCCCGGACAGATCGCGTTGCAGGTCACCCCAGTGCCGGCATTCTCCAGCGCGGTCACCTTGGTCATGCCGATCAGCCCGTGCTTGGCGGCGACATAGGCGACCTTCTCGACCGAGGCAACCAGACCATGCACCGAAGAGATATTCACGATCCGGCCCCAGCCGCGCTTCTTCATCCCCGCGACCACGGCCTTCGTGGTGTGGAACGACGAGGAAAGATTGATCGCGATCACCGCGTCCCAGCGATCGTCGGGGAAATCCTCGATCCGGTGGGTGTGCTGAATACCGGCGTTGTTGACCAGGATATCGACCTGGCCGAACTTGGCTTCGGTCTCGGTGGCCAGGGCGCGAATCTCGGCGGGTTTGGTCATGTCGGCGCCGTGAAAACTGGCCTTGACGCCGAACCGGGTCTCGAAATCGACGCGCTGGGCCTCAATTTCGTCCGCGGCGCCAAAGCCGTTGAGCATCACATTGGCGCCGGCTTCGGCCAGCGCCGCCGCGATGCCCTTGCCAATGCCGCTGGTCGATCCCGTTACAATCGCCGTCTTGCCGCGCATCATCCGCTCCCGAAGCTCGTTATTCCGCACCTGCGAGGTAACGGGCGGGAAGGGTGAACGCAAGAGCCAATGGCGGGGTTAGCGCACCGCCGCTGCGATGGCCTCACCAAGATCGGTGGTGTTGGCTTGACCGCCTAGATCCGGCGTCTTCGGACCACCGCCCGAGACGACTTCCTCGCAGGCCCGCACGATGGCGTCGGCGGCCTCGGTATGGCCGTGATGCTCCAACAACATCGCACCGGACCAGATCTGTCCGATCGGATTGGCGATACCCTTGCCGGCGATATCTGGGGCCGAGCCATGGACCGGCTCAAACATCGAGGGATAGTCGCCTTCGGGATTGATATTGGCCGAGGGCGCGATCGCGATCGAGCCGGCGATCGCCGGGCCAAGATCCGAGAGGATGTCGCCAAATAGGTTGGAGCCGACCACGACGTCGAACCAATCGGGATGCAGGACGAAATTCGCGGTTAGAATGTCGATATGATACTGGTCGGTGTCGAGATTCGGGTACTCGGCCGCGATCGCGGCGAAACGCTCGTCCCAATACGGCATGGTGTGGATGATGCCGTTGGACTTGGTCGCCGAGGTGACCTTTTTCAGCCCCTGTTTTTGGCAAAGCTCGAAGGCATAGCGCATGATCCGGTCGGTGCCGTGCTTGGTGAACACCGATTCTTGAACCGCGACCTCGTATTCGGTACCGCGATGCAATCGGCCACCGATCTCCGAGTATTCACCCTCGTTATTCTCGCGTACGACCCAGAAGTTGATATCTTCGGGCCCGCGATTGGCCAGCGGGCAAGGCATGCCCTTAAGCATCCGCACCGGGCGGAGATTCACATATTGCTTCATCTCGCGGCGGATCGGGATCAACAGCCCCCACAGAGAGACATGATCGGGCACGCCGGGGTAACCGCAGGCGCCAAGGAAGATCGAGTCGAAACCCTTCAGGGTCTCAATCCCGTCATCCGGCATCAGCTTGCCGGTCTTGTGATACCGTTCACAGCCCCAGTCATATTCGGTGAACTCATACTCGATGCCGTATTTGGCGCCGGCGGCCTCCAGAACCTTGATGCCCTCGGGCACCACTTCCCAACCGATGCCATCCCCGGGAATGACGGCGAGTTTGAGCTTCGACATGATCTTTGGCCTCCGTGGGTGAGCTTTTAATGGTTATAGGCGAGCGCCGCGGGCGGGACAATCACGGGTAGGATGCGGTCGGTTGCTTCCTCCCCGCACCGGTCATCCCACTCGCCCTTCACCGGGATGGCAACCCGTTATGGCCGAGTGATGCTTCATCCAACCCCCGCCACGTCCCAAAACACTTTACGAATAGCCTCTGGGATCGGCATCGAGCCCCGCGCGTCCAAGTCGAAGCAGACGCTCACGCCCATGGTGGAACAAGAGAGCGTGTCGCCCTGAAAAACCCCATGGCGCACGATCATGGAGCTGTTACCCATGCGGGTGATCGCGAGGCCAACCTCGACCTCGCCGGGATAACGCAGCTCGCTTAGGTAGTCGAACTCCAAGCGGCGAATCACCCAGTCGAAGCGCGGCAAGGTCACGTTGGCCTCGCGCATTACGTCATCCACATGGCTGAACAGCATGGTGCGGGCGTTCTCGACGAACAGACCGTAGGCGTTATTATTCACATGCCCCACGGGATCGAGATCGCTGTATCGCAGGATCTCGCGGGTCCAGCGGCGGTATGAGGCACGGTCGGCGGCGTCGAAATCATTCTCAC
>JAPKDN010000328.1 GCA_028822575.1 Alphaproteobacteria bacterium
GTAAAAATTTGCCAGGAGCGCGGTTATAAACGGCTTATCTGGACCACGACCCACTATAACGAAGCCGCGATCCGCCTTTACGATGGGTTCGGCGCCGAACGCCAGAACAAAAATCTTCACTAACGTCTGAACGCCGATACGATCGCCCGGTTGTCCGAGACCGGGTAGAACACTATCTTCTATTTCCCATACGAACGAAGGAGACGGTTCCGATGGCGGACCACCGCGAGAAAATCCTGATCATCGGTTCCGGCGCGGCAGGCCTCACCGCGGCGATATACACCGCGCGCGCGAATATGAGTCCACTTCTGGTCGCCGGTCTTCAGCCCGGCGGGCAAATGACCATAACCACCGATGTCGAGAACTATCCAGGTTTTGCGGACGTGGTTCAGGGGCCATGGCTGATGGAGCAGATGCAAGCGCAGGCAGCAAGCGTCGGCACGCGCATCACCCAAGACATCATCACCGATATCGATACCTCGGCACGCCCTTTCGTGCTCAAGGGTGATACCGGTGATACGTATATCGCCGACGCGGTGATCATCGCCACCGGTGCGCAGGCGCGATGGCTTGGACTGGAAAGCGAAACCACCTTCAACGGCCGTGGCGTTTCCGCCTGTGCGACCTGTGACGGTTTTTTCTTCCGAAACAAGGACGTTATCGTCGTCGGCGGCGGCAACACGGCGGTCGAGGAAGCGCTCTATCTCGCGAACATCGCCTCGAAGGTTACCCTGGTGCATCGCCGCGACGAGCTTAGAGCAGAGAGGATCATGCAGGATCGCCTGTTTCGTCACGAGAAGATCAAAATGATCTGGGATAGCCAGGTTGAAGAAGTTCTCGGTGGCGACGGTCCAATGGCCGGCGTCGAAGGAGCAAGGATCCATAATCTGAAAACTGGTGCCGTTACCGACATTCCCGCTCAGGGTTTATTTGTTGCCATCGGTCACACACCTGCGACGGAGGCATTCCAAGGCAAGGTCACGATGGATGACGAAGGCTATATCCTTGTCGCCCCCGGTACAACGCGGACTAATATTCCAGGCCTCTTCGCGGCGGGCGATTGCGTTGATAAGATTTTCCGCCAGGCAGTGACCGCCGCCGGTCTTGGGTGCATGGCAGCCTTGGAAGCGGAAAAATATATCGCCAATGAGGAAGACCAGAAGGTAACGGCCGAATAGCCATGGCCGGCGCCACTATTCGCCCATGATGATGTCGCTCGGTGCCTCGCCACGCCTGCCCTGGGCCGCGATTTCCAGAAACGCATGCTCCAGCGTCGCTACGTAACGGCAGGTCTGGAAAGCCCGGGCGAATTCCGCTGGCGCAAGCTTTCCTCGAAGCTGATCCGCATAACCCGGATCAGCCGCGATCCGGGTGACCTGAGCAAGGTACTTCCCAGGCGTCTCGACCACACAGTCCGCGAGCCCGGCCTGATGAAGTAATCCCACCGACATTCGCCACGCAAAACACCGCCCTGGCCTGCTGACAACTGGCACTCCACATCGCAAAGCCAAGGCAGTGCTATATCCACCATTATAGCCAAGAGGGTCCAGGGAGACATCCGCGAGGCCATGCCGACGCGCATGCGCCAGGACCGAGACCTTGGCTGACACCACCACGCGGTCGCTCGACAAGCCCGCTCGCTCCAAAAACCCTTCCATCGTTTCCCGAACATTGGCCGTGTCACTCGCCATCCAAAGAACGGCTCTCGAGATGCGCTTCAAGCAGGCAACCCAAAGCTGAAGAGTTTCGACATTGACCTTTTCCAGCCGATTAAAAGCCGCCATCACGAAAGCATCTGGCGCGAGCCCAATATCCTGGCGTGACGGAATTTCCTCACCGATCGTGAAAGTATCATCCAGGGGCAGGAAACTTTCCGGCATAACGATTAGCCGCTCGCTGAAACCCTGCCTCTGTTCAGCGGGCACGGTCCCGCTGTCGACAACCGTATAATCCACCGTCTGGAATCCCATCGCGCCGGGATACCCAATCATTGCCACCCGTGCCGGGGCGGCTAGGCGCGAGAAGACCGTGTCACCAGAACCAATCACCGCGCCGCTCAGATCCACGAGAATATCAATCCCATCATCTTGGACTATGTTCGCCATCGCCTCGGATGAAACCTCCAAACACCGCCGGGTTACATCGGCGCCCATGGACAGCGGACCCGCGATGGTCCTATCCGGCTTAAGCGTTCTGTCATAAAGAAAAATTTCGAACCGGCTTTTGTCGTGATGCAACAATAAAGTTCGGATCGACAGGCCAACGGGGTGTATCGTCAGGTCCGAGCACACATACCCAATGCGCAACGGGCGGCTGGGCGTCCAAGTCCATTGGGGGCGACGATCCTCGCGCCAAGCAGCATTGCCAAGCCTTCGACGCGTCCTTTCGAGATGTCTCTCGGCCAAGGCCAGAGCCATGTCAGGGTCATCACAGCGTAGAAGAAATTGAACTGGCGTCTCTAAGGCTTCGAGACCGCGCCGCATTTGCTCCACCAGCAGAGCATCCAGCAGGGGCGCGAGATATTCTGTGAGATCGATGTTCAACTTTTCTCGCAGCTCTCCAAAACGGTTAACCAGCACGCTAACCATCACCCAATCGAGCATTAACATCCACGCCGGGGCGGCCGATGTGTAGCGCTTATCCCCGTCCAGACGCGCAGCCGTGGCAGAAAGAGCGCAAAACAGATCAATATAAGAGCTAACCCGCCCAGGCTCCTTCACGATTTCGCGCCAGGCGACGTGGTCCGTCCGTCTCTCCAAAATTTTACCTTCCCTTTGCGATTCTCTGACCCTCGTACCACTTCAACTGAACGATCAGTAGACCCGCCCTTTCGAAAACGCCGCAACTCAGGCACACTACCCATCCACGTAGACCAACTCCCTTTAGTGACCCGCGGCCCATGGCCAAAGATCCCTAGGCACGGTTTCACACCGCCAATACGCAGTGAAAGTTTAATCATGGATTGGGACAAACTCAGAGTTTTTCATGCGGTCGCGGAAGCAGGCAGTTTCACTCATGCGGGCGAAACCTTAAATCTGAGTCAATCAGCGGTCAGCCGTCAAATCAGCCATCTAGAGGAAAGCATCAACACCTCGCTTTTCCATCGTCACGCCCGTGGGTTGATCCTGACCGAACAAGGTGAAATGCTTTATCAAACAGCCCATGAGGTTTTCGCGAAGCTCGCGACCACCGAGGCATTGATCAGTGAAGCCAAGGAAACCCCCAAGGGTCCTCTTCGTATCACCACGACGGTCGCTTTCGGCTCTACCTGGCTTGCCTCTCGAATCGGCGATTTTCTCGAGTGTTACCCGGATATCTCGGTAACCCTTCTGATCAACGATCACGAACTCGACCTTTCGATGCGCCAGGCGGATGTCGCCGTTCGTCTCACCCCCCCTAAACAGCCGGATTTGATTCAACGCCACCTTCGCACAATCCGGTTTCATCTCTATGCCTCGCCTGGGTATCTGGCAAGTCATGGAATGCCGGATTCGATTGAAGCATTGAGCCATCACCGCATTGTAATCTATGGGGACTCACCACACCCACCGTTCCCCAAAGTCAACTGGCTGCGTGATCTGGTGGCCGGTGGAGGGCGTCGCAAGGCGCTCACAACCATGCAGGTCAATAATTACTATGCGATCCTCAGAGCCGTTCAGGGTGGCGTGGGTATCGCCGCTATTCCGGATTACCTAGCCGCCGATGACGACAATCTGGTGCGAATTTTACCCGACCTTGAAGGTCCACGAACACCCGCCTATTTCGTTTATCCCGAGGAAATGAGGCATTCCAAACGTATAACCGTACTTCGTGATTTCCTGATCCAGGAAGTCGCAAAAACCTCTTTTTAGCACCCAAGGTCGCCAGCCATGCAAAAAACGCATGGCGGACTTGCCCTTTTGGACATGGTTATTGACCTACATCGAGCTTATATACCTTTTATCAATGTTGCGTCGCAGCATTTTTCTCGGGCTACCCTGCTCGAATTGAGGGCCTCTAGGTCCTACGTCCACTAGACGTGAAACCTCCCTGTTTAACCTGCCCCTAACTCAAAGAGTTAGGGGCATTTTTTTGTTATGCTATTATTGAATATTACACATTGGGAACTAGTCTGAGACTATTCGTGCAGAGTTTAACGGATCTTTGAGCTCATCCCGCGTTTCTGAGGTGGGTGTTTTGATTCATCTCATTTCCAGATTTCTTCATTATAAAATGCAGGATATTTGAGAAGGTTAGTCGCAGCAAGGTGTAGAACTAGAAGCCGATATGTAGCCTCTACTCCTTAATTTTGACCGCCGACTAACGCTTGAATTTCTTAGTTTGCCGATCGCATCCCCCCTGTCTTCTTGTCTACTGCGAGCGCAACAATGCCTCGGTCTAATCGCTCTCTGAGCGTTGCGGTAATATTTGAGACCGGTGAGGCTTAGATTCAGTGCAGGGTTTAACCCACCTGGCTGGTTCAACCTAGGCGGCGAATCTGCAGTGCAGAAAGCTCCGATGCTCGAGGATCTCCTGGCCCCTGCCGAAGTAGACATCCGCCGGGGTCAGATTCTCC
>JAPKDN010000329.1 GCA_028822575.1 Alphaproteobacteria bacterium
CTGGCTACATTTCCTTCCAGATAGGCCGCAACCGCCAGGCCGGCGCCGCCCAGCCCCAGCATGATCGCATGCCGGTTTTTCAGATCATCCACCAACCCGCGCAACTGTTCCAACGCGCCGGCTCCATCGGTATTCGCTCCCACGAGACCGGCCCCATCGCGATATATGGCATTCACAGCGCCAATCCGCTCCGCCTCGGGTTCCAGACGATCAAGAAGTGGGACAAGACCTTGTTTGTGGGGCACCGCGACACTACCACCGATATAACGGGCATCGGCTTTCAACGCTGCCACCAAAACTGGCAGGTTAGCCGCAGTAACATCGAACGGACGCATCACCGCATCGGCGCCCGCCGCCGCGAAAGCCGCGTTCCATAGGGTCGGTGACCGAGCCCCCTTGGACGGCGATAGACCAAGGATGGCCGCGTACCGCCCGGTGTCACACGTGACCTGATTATCGAGAAGATCGGGAAACAGAATGTCCGACATGAACCTTACCCTTCAATGATGGGCAATGATTTACCCCGCCCAACACCCGCGCGCCAAGAGGTTTTCCCGATCTCGTCGCCAGTTACGCGTCGAGCGTTCGCCCGATCGCCGCTGCCACCGGCCGCATTGCCGTCATCATTTCGTCGAAAGCTTCCAACGAACTGCACTGTAGTGGATCAACTGCGGCTTCCGGTGGATTGGGATGGACCTCAAGCATCAGTCCGTCCGCGCCGGCGCCAATGGAGGCGAGCATCATCGGTCGCACCCAGGGTTGCCAGAAGGTCGCGTGGGACGGATCGGTCATAACCGGAAGATGGGTCACATCCTGGGCTGCCGGCACGACCTGCAGATCCAGTAGGAACCTGGAACCGGCCCGGTGGGTGTGGTTTGAAACCACGCCACGCTCGCACAACACGATTTTTTGCTGCTGTCCCAACCGGTCATGCTCAAGCGCGAGATACTCTGCCGCCATAAGCCAATCGCGTAATGACGACCCATAGCCACGCTTGAGCATTACGGGCATGCCAGTTTTGCCAACCTCAGTCAGCAAAACATAGTTCTGCATGTTGCGCGTACCGATCTGCAGCATATCGCTGTTTTGTGCAACCACATCGATCTTGGCGACGTCCATGACCTCGGTGACCACGGGCATGCCGGT
The DNA here is from genome assembly GCA_028822575.1 of Alphaproteobacteria bacterium. The sequence goes on from JAPKDN010000329.1 coordinate 1,147, forward strand.
TTCTTTTTTGGCGACTTGAAGCCATTCAAGGCCCTGCTCACGGGTTTCGTAGTATTTTTCACTACGGTACGGAAAGGTTAGGGGCTTGAAGGCGCCGCCTCGCAGGAAATGTGCGCCCGAGGCCTTAATGCTTTTAGCCGTCTTGACTATCATTTCTTCATTTTCGACGGTGTTAGGCCCGGCCATGACCGGGATCAGCGGCCCGCCAAACTCAACGCCACCAACGGTAAAACGGGATTTATGATCGTCGCCATTCTTGGCGACCAATGGAATTTTATCCCGAATGTCATCGTCGTTTAGGTCCTTGCCCGCCATTTTATTGTCCAACGCCATCATCCGACCCTTTCGTTTTCAGATACCCGCTTCCAGCGTGGTTAAACAGAATTCAGCTACCGATTCAAGCGCGTTGAATGGTCCTCGTTCCGCCAGTTCTCGGGCTTTTCGCGCGGCATTCTCGTGCAATGCGGACGAATCGAGCGCGTGGCGCAGCGCCTTGATGATGTGGTCTGCCTCGAATTTACCACCGGTATGCATAGCCACGGCCAACCGCATTCGACCGGCCATCTTTGCGTTGACTCCTTGCTCCAGATGCCTTGGGACCAGCATTTGTGGGCGGCCCAGGGCGAATACCGTCTCTACCGTTCCAAGGCCACCATGATGGATCATCACCGCGCTTTGTTTCGCCATCTCGCGTATATTTTGCGGGACATCGTGGATCGTCAAGCCGCGCTCGCGCCAAGCCTCGCGCTGAAGCGCTGAGGCGTCGCGCAAATAAATGCTCCCGCGACTGGGCGTCTTGGAAAGCGCCTCAAGTACCTTGGTGGTCGGGCGGAACCCCAGAGAAAGATAGGCAAAGTAGTCAAATTCGTGGTCCAACTTCGGCAAAGGTTCCGGAAGCGGCGCCAGCGGTCCGGCCGCCGGCCGATCACGCATACTTGCGTAACAGTCGAGCTCCGGCAGGGTGATGATGAAGGGCGCCGCGCAATCAAAAATTCCCGGCAACGCCGACGGTGACGGAGCGCCGCGGCGCCGTTGGGCCTCTTGTACGACCTCCAGCAATTTCCCTTCCCCAACCCTCGGACCGCTCTCTCTAAGATGTGGGAATGTCTTTAACGTACTCGGCGGTAGAGTGAACCAGTCGCCAATCGCCACCGCTGGAATGCGCCCTCGCGCTGCGAGCAAGGCCGTGGGGGAATAATCCGCAACGATCAGATCCGGTTTGGCGGTCTGATAAACGCCATCCCAGGCGCTCAACAGCGCATGCAACCGTTCGACACGACCATAGCCAACGGTTTCGATGATATCGCCATATGCCCCGATCGCAGCCTTGCCATCATAGTCAGTCACAGGTTCGGTAATCGGTGCTTGTAGCATGGTCATGCCGGTACCAGCGAGGAGGCCATGACTGTTCTCCACGTTTCGCACCGTGAACATGCAGGTCTCACCGGATCGCTGCAACCGAAGCGCCAAAGGCAGGATCCGAGAAACATGGCCCAAGCCATCGCCAAGCTCCCAGATGAAAAGTATGCGACGCCCGGGCATGCCAGTGTCCAATCAGTTTTTAACGGTCATTTTCTTCAAGTTACGATCCATTGCCTTGAAGACACTTTTCCAGTCTCCCGGCGATTTCTGCTGAAACAACCTCCCATTGGGATACCAGGGACTGTCCTCTCGATGACGAAGCCATCGCCAATCTGGATTGTGGTGAAGCGCCACCCAGAAGGGAACGCCCAGGGCGCCGGCCAGGTGGGCCGTCGACGTACAGGTCGTTATCACCAGATCCATCTGAGTCATTATCGAGGCGGTATCACAAAAATCGTCAATGCGATCGCTCAACCGCACGATTTCCTTTGGCGCCTCTTTTAGTTCAGGTTCGCGATCCCCTTTCTGCAGACTGAACAACTGGAGACGTTTGTTTTTCAAAAGCCGTAAATAGTATTCCAACTTCGCAGAACGCTCTCGATCGCCGGGGAAGTTGGGGTTGCCACCCCAGATAATCCCGACCTTGAAGGCCTTGGGATTGATCTCTGGGATATCGAATTTCCAGTCTGCCGGCGGTGCCAGATAAGGCGTGTTGGGAAGATCCTCCAATGTCCTAGTACCAAGCACCAGCGGAGCGCTCAATAGCGGTAGGTGAAGGTCGAAATCATTCGACTGCTTCAGGCGTTCGACGATCTCAACCGAACCTTGATAGTGCTGGAACAATCGCAGTAATGGCTCATGACACTCGACAATTACCCGGCCATCCAACTCGGCCAGGATAGGTATAAATCGGGCGAACTGAAGATGGTCGCCTATACCCTGTTCCGCGTGGACCAGGAGTGTTCGTCCCACCAATGGCTCACCGGACCATTGTGGCTGTGGGAAGTTTCGCCGACGAGACGGAAAGCCGCTATAGCGCCAACGCCATTCATATTCCTTGAACCCCTCTCGCAACGCTCCAGCCGCGAGCAACGTTAGCGAAAGGTTCCAATGAATTGACGCACGTTCCGGATCGATTTTGAGCGCGTGACCATAGTTACGGATACCCCGGTCAAGTTCGCCGGTCTCCTTAAATAGATTCCCAAGATTGTAATACGAACCACCATTGCCGGGATCAATTACCAGACCCTTGCGATAAGCCGTCTGGGCCTCGTCGAAACTATGGGATTTACGTAATAGGGCACCATAGTTGCAGAAGAGATATCCAGGTTGTCGAATCTTCAGCGCCCGCTTGTAGTAAACGCGGCCATCCGTCAGCTTCTCCCGTTTCTGCGCGACATTCCCAAGGTTCAGTAGAACATTGAACCCAATATCGCCCTTAACCCGGCCAAGGGCGTTACGCAGCACCCGGTCGGCGCGATCCAATTCGCCAATCTGCTCCAGCGAGTACCCTAATGCGTTCAATGCCATCGCGTTGGTCGGATCCAAGTTGACGGCTGCCTCAAGCTGCTCGACAGCTTTGTCGTGAAGGCCCGCGTCGGCTAGAAGAATTCCTGCGTGTTGTCGGAGTTCCGAGTTCAGTGGAAATTTCTCCAGCCCCGCTTTCGTCATACCCTCAGCGAAAGAGACATCCCGTGTGGCTCGCCCTAGACGCGCGCCAGCACTGAAGAATGCCCCGTCGCAAACGGCTACATTCGCCCGACCCGCCCGCAAAAAACGCTCCTTGGCGGCGGCGGCACGGCCACGACGAAACTCCAGATCCGCCATGCGCCACTCAAGGCTGGGGTCCTTAGGATAAGCCGCGATTCCTTCCACTAGCAAAGCTTCGGCCTCGTCCAGTTTGGAAGTTTCCATCAGCTTGTCGACGTTACGCTGATACTGGGCGATGGACCGGCGTGGCTTCGCTTGAGCTTGAATCGCGTTGTTCACTGAAACTCCACGAGGTCGAATTTCCCAAGCCATGCCAGGGTCCGCAGAAGCTTCC
>JAPKDN010000330.1 GCA_028822575.1 Alphaproteobacteria bacterium
TGTATTAATCGATGTCTGTTCATTGTAAATTTAACTCTAAGTATGTCTTAAGCCTTACGTGAAAAACCCACGTAATATATGATGGTTGTCGACGTACCTGAGCGTATTAAGAAGTATATGAAGCGATACCGCCAGTTTAAAGATACGAAATATCGGTGCGGCACAAAACTGACAAGGCTCCACTTCGGTCTTGGTAGCGAAAGCTAAAATCGGCACGGCACGGATAAGCCCGATGCCACAGGACGTATACCTCTACGGGGCTCATGCGCGCCGAGACTCGCTATGGAGATCGGAAGATGTCAGCCTACGAACGCAACGGGGAGTATTGCTTTCGATTGACAAAAGACCCAAGGCCAAAGCCGTTGGTGAGTTTGGCGCAACATCCGCAAATATCGAAATCCGAACCTAACATCCGAGCGCGTAATGTAATACCGCAAATGGCATCAGTCTTGCGGATCGGATATCGAATGCTTCGATGGGCGGGCCTCGCGTTTGGCACTGGTTTCTACTATGATCTTCTTGAATGAGGGGAATTTCTCTAGCAGTTGGTCGAAACGACTTTTGTCGAGACTATAGATATTGCAATAACCCATGGCATAGACCGTGGCGTTGCGGGGCTGTTCCCTGAGCAGAGATGTCTCGCCGAAAAAACTACCCTCACCCAGCACTGCCAACGAGTCCTGCTCGTTGGCGCTTAAGATCCGAACGCTCCCCTTGCTAATAAAGAACATACTATCACCGTGATCGCCCCTGCGGACGATCAGATCCCCGGGCATGTAAATATGGATATTGAGATAGCGGGCCACCTCTTGATGAAAGACAACGCCCGCTTCGTGAAAGAGAGGCACCTGCGACAAAAGCGGCTTTCGCAGAAAGAGCGAGACTTCAGTCTGCAGTGAATCCGGGAGGTCGTTAATGACTTCGTCCTCTTTGTGATCAAGGCGATTTTCCCAGATATACTGGTAATATTCGCGAATTCGCTGTTCGAGGTCCGCGGGAATCGCCCGGTAGGCGAGAAACGCGTCGACCACCGCCATTTTTCGTGAGAAATCCATCCGGGCCGTATCGATATTGCCCAGTAGATTTGCGATATTAGCAATGATATAGCCGTAAGTTCCGACGCCTAAGACCATGACAAAGATGGCGTAAACAAGTTGAATGTTAGATGATGGTGTTATATCGCCATAACCGACTGTAGTCATCGTGGTGATAACCCAGTAGATCGCTTTTACGTAGACGGTCGTCCGGTCAATCTCCAGGCCGATGCCGCCCATGCTGATCCAACCACAAGCCATCCAGTGCGCGGCAAACACCATTAGCAAGAAAAAGATGGACATCCGCAGAACACTGGGATTAAGTGAGTGAAACTGCCCCCACTTGCGCATCAGTGGAACGATCTTAGCCAGTTTCAGCAGCCGAATCAGGCGCATCATGCGCAGAACCTTCAGACCCTGGCCGTTGCCTAGAGGGACGCCAACCAGCAACAAGGCGAACGGCAGAGCGGCCAGCAAGTCGATAGTAAACCAGGTTTTCAAATAGGAGTAGTTGATTCTCTCATCGTTTTCGAGCGCTTCGTCTTCTTCGGGAATTGGAGGAACCAAATTGATGATCACATCCAATGAAAAAACGACGGTCAAGAGTAAGTCGAACGCTTCGACAAAAAAAGAAGGATCATAGTCAAAAATGAGACGCAGTGGTATTTCGACGCCAACTACAATCGCCAGCACCATAACCAAGGCATCCCATACATCTTTGTAGCGACTGTCGTGGATGATATAGCGCATAGTCAGAAAAGGGCAATGAGAGAATGGGAGTCGAGACGAATATATAGTAAATATATAGGGCATTTTGGGGGGTCGGGTCAAGCCGTGTGGGTGTCTTATGGCCGTCTTTCCTGCTGGGCAGCCCGCCTATATGCGGCGCCTCTTTTAAGGTTGGCCGGCTCGATGGACGAACGGGCTCGTTTTAGATTCAAAGGGCGCTAGGATAGGCGGACTTCGAAGGGCTGCCCAGCGGGCGCCTTTGTTTTTCGGCGAGGGCGTTTTCTAATGCATACGGCCACGCGCATTACGGCCGAGGACCGGGCGGGTTTGGAGCGGCTCTGTGGCTAAGTGATGCGTCCTCCGCTATCGGGGGTCGGCGGCGATTGATCGACGCCGATCATCTTAGCCTCCGCCTCAAAACCCCCTGGTCGGATGGGATGACGTGCCTGCAGTTCTCGCCGTTGCCGTGCTGACCGATCTCGATTCGTAGCTATCTGACTGGCGTCGGGCCAGCGGCCGAAACTTCGATGCCTCCACCAATTGCGCAGGTTACGACGGAGCCCCGATGTCGGGTGAGGCGGCGGAGACGGCGGTGTTTCAGTGTGGCCCCACCTTAACCTATAGACCCGCGCTCGACGGAGAGGGGATCGACTCCAATGGGCTCCTGATCTGGAACGGGGGGAGTGCACGATATCTGTATGTCTTGGAGGTTGGGTCAATGAATCCTGGACTGCCTCCGAACCTGGATCTCCCGGACGCCACACTTTGGCACGCCGATGTCTTCTTTGATGTGCCCGCCTTCGAACCAGGCGTTGCCTACGGGGCCTTACCCAATTCTAAGGCGCTTTTCAGCGCGCGCCAGCACAGGGAACTCCAGAGGTCTTAGGCAATACTATCTGGAAGTACTGCGCGATATCGCTATCCCTATCGCTCGCTGTCTATTACAGGGGCTTATCCCCAATAAATTACCTAGTGCGGGTTTGGCACTCGCGTATCTTTTGTGCCGTCAGCGGTTCGGCTCTCGGATTGATTCTTATGTAGCGGTGGATGGAAGTGACCTGTACCCCGCCCTCGTTGTAGTCGAGGGTGATACGCGGTTCGACATTGGGTGTGAAGCATTCGACATAGCCGGGAGGGGGGAATCGGTTGTGGGCCATGCGCCATCCGAGCACCCCGACCGAACCGTACGCTATAACGGGATAGGGCCCTAAGGCTTCGGCACTGACACTAAACTGCCGCAAGATCGTTTCACGATCGGGTATGTAGTGTTGTTGGTTTAGAAAGAATATTTTGTGCTCTTGGTGCCGCATACCTACGCGGTACTTGATGAGCCAGGCTTGCATTTGGTCGAAGGGTTGTACGTACCAGCGCATCGATGCCGGCCAAAGGTCGCGACGGGCACCATCATAACATGCGTGGTTTCTCGTTGGTTCAGGTCCTTTGTTGCGTGCCAGTGAGTCCAGGGGACGGCCCAGGAAGCGATGATAAAGGTGAGGAAGAGCGCGATGTTCAGCGGCATTTTGGGGGATAGACGACCTAGTAGCCAAGGGAATGACGCCGAAGGTGAGCGGTATCAGGTGGCTGTAGACGCGATACTCGAAATGGTCGCCGCCAATGATAAAAGTGTAGTAGGTTAGGTGTCCGAGTAGCGCCAGCCACACCGAGGCGGTCAGAAACGAACGTTGGCACGGGAGCCCGAGTTTTTCCCGGCGTGCGAATAGCGGTCCCAGCCGCCAGAGCCAGGCGAGCAATACCAATACCCATGTCCACAGCGCGTATTCAAAAATAAAGGAACCCAGGTAGCGCACGCCGCTTTCGGGCCAGGTGGTGACGTGTTTGGCGTAGTACGTATTGGGCAACCATTCGCCGTAACGTGGTTTGCGCCAGGCGAAATGGACTGGGATGACCGCCAAGGGTAAGAGTCCTAGCATCAGCCGCCGGATTAACGGGCGGTCACGGTGGTTGTAAATGACGGTTACGGCGGCAATGCCCAGCGTAGCCAGCGCGAGCAATATACCAACTGGTCGGCAGAGATAGGTCAGGGCCGTCGCGGTTGAAATTTACCACATCCAGCCCCTGTTTTCGGGGCGGATGTAGAGGACGGTGTAAATCCAGAGGTGGATGAGAAAATTAAAGAGGGCGGTCTCTAAACTCGAACTGGACCAGGTTAAGAAGGTGCGGTTGCTGACAATGCCGAGTGTAACGAGTCCGATCGCCCAGCTTCTAGCGAGCCCCCAGGATCCTGTCAGCGTATAACGCGAAACCATGGCGAGGATGATCCATAGCGAACCAGCGCCAGATCATCTCCAAGATCGCGATCCAAAGAAAACTCGTATAGCCTTCGATGGGCCTGAACTGGGGGCGGGTTCCATGTATAGCCGTAACCTGCGATGGCATTGCTGACTTAGCGGAAAGCGATAAAGGCGTCGTCGGTGAAAAACCAGAACAAGCGCCAGCCATGATAGGTGGCGGCTAGTGCGGCGAGGCCTATCATGGCAAGGATGACGTGACTGTAGAGATTCGCTCGTGTCAAGGTGTTGACGGGCCTCAAGGACATGGTGAAGTGTGGGAAACGATAAAAACAGATGAGGATAGCCATCGGCTGCCTCATCTGTAGACGCACTCTCGCAGTTGAGTTGATTTGGTAGCGGCAGAGGGATTTGAACCCAGGACCTTTGGATTCTGATTCCAATGCTCTAACCAACGGAACTACGCCGCCAAAATCTAGTCGGAAGCTAGGCATCTCGGAAGATTTTGTCAATCGGATTAAAAAGCGAAAAAGCCGTCTA
>JAPKDN010000331.1 GCA_028822575.1 Alphaproteobacteria bacterium
CGTACTAGAAAAAATAGGCGCGCAAACCAAGAACCTTATGGCCTATTAATTCATTGAATTCAATAGAAAAATTGGTGCCGGTTAGAGGACTTGAACCCCTGACCCTCTGATTACAAATCAGATGCTCTACCATCTGAGCTAAACCGGCGCCTGAATGACGCGGGGTACAAGGGTCCGACCTCGCTGTCAACGTTCAGCCGGAAAAAAACACGCACGACAAGGCTTGGTTTTTCTATTCTGTTTTCCAGTTCCAAGACAATCGACAATCAGTCGTTACCCGAGGCAACTATAAATTTTTTCAGGTCTGGCAACTGAGGTTTCCGCGCGGCTTCGTCGGCACATTTTTCTAGATAACTGGTCATGAATGTTGGTCGTTCCATCAGCGCGTATGCGCAGGCCGGCGCCGCCTTTGTCATCATGCTGTTCGCGAAAACGCACTCTACTGACATACGAAGCAAAGCGGTCACGGCCGCGTTAAAACTGCGGTGGGCGTGCGAGAAATAAAGCATTATTTTTAAGAGAGTCTAATTTGTGGTTGCTCGAATTTCTGGGCGAAGCGATTCGTAGTTCGTTCCGTCATAGACGAGCGAATAGCCGCGTGGTTCAAGTGGTTAAGGGACGCGACAAGAGATGTCGCATCTGGGGCGGTCGTGGTAAATTTTTGTCGACCAGTTCCTGTCGCATGAACGAAGCGAATTAATCTTCTGGATAGCTACGGGTCTTTTCTCCCGATACCTGCTCGAGCAAGTCAAAGGCCGGCAGAAGCTTTTCCACGTGCTAGTTGGTATCTGCTATAAGCCGGTCAATGGTCTGGTCGCTGATCAGTCTCAGCTCGCGTCGTTCGATGGTTGCCTCGGTGACGGGGGCGCCAAGGAATTCATCGTCATCACCGAGCTGATTGGTCAATTCGATGAGGCGGGCTAGTTCGCTGCTAGTCGGTGCCCGAGGCAGGGGGGGCGCACAATACGTGCCTGGTGTCGGGCATGGGGTCACGATTGGTATTCTGATAGAATACGCGCCCGCTTTCCGGCGTTGGGGGGAGTTGATCGACGCTGGTGGCATCGCGATACAGACGGAGAAGGCTCGTGATTTTGTCACTGGTGAGATCTTGCTCCCCGACAATCTTGATGAAACCTTTCGGCGTTCGCAACATTTCTCCGATAAGGGGGGCGAAATACAGCAAGGTTTCTAGGCTCAAAAGATCTTCTCAGATCTTAGAAAAAATATCGAATTTTTCACTATAGCTGATTTTGTCGCGCTCGCGCTCGCGAGGCTGCAAAAATGCGAAAGGACCACTCCACCAGGCGCTATCCCTCGGCATGGTCCAATAGCTCGGTTATAGTTGTGTGGGTTGCCGGGGCCGGATCGTTCTTGTCGTGATAGTCTCGGGTATAGGCGCGAATTTCGTCCGCCAGCGCAGACAAGGTCTGCATACGCTGGTTTACGCTGATGCCAGTACCACGAACGCGTCCACCCTCCGCTTTCTGCGCCGTCCGGGCAAGCATCGTGCCCACGTTATTGAACGCCAGTCGCTGCCGCGGTGGATGTAGCAATTCGATGTATGTGACGTGTAATTGCCGAAGAGGCAAACCACCGGCTCCACCAAGCGCGCGGCGACCGCTCGGTCGTTATACATCTTTGATCTCCTGGCAAACAGGCGGCCATGTATAACGGAGTTTATGGTTTTTCCTGATCCGCCATGGAGCGCTTCCGCAGTCCGCCGCTTTGAAGGGGCATTGGTGCGCCCGTGGCATAGCGGCGAAGGTGGATTGAAACGCGGCACAGGCGGTTGTGTGAATTAGATCACGCGACCGGCCTTGAATGTTGCCGGGCGGTGAGCGCGCGGTGATCGAACCGTCGGGAAATCAGCCGTCGATCCCTGCGCGGCGGACTTCGTAAAGCGCGATCGCCGCAGCGTTGGAGATATTCAACGTGGAAAACCCAAGTTCGGTCGGCAGGCGGGTGATCAAGTCGCACCTTTCTCGCGGCAACCGGCGCAGGCCAGGGCCTTCGGCGCCGAGCACCATGGCTATCTTGCCGCTGAGGTTTGCCCGGTCAATCGAGACCGCGCCATCGCCACTAAGGCCGACGCACCAGAAACCGCCTTCCTTCAGTCTATCAAGCGCGCGCGCGATATTGGTGACCTCGACGATGGGAACGAGCTCGAGCGCGCCGGACGCGGCTTTGGCCAAAACACCATCAGCTGGTGGTGCGTATCGGGATTGAACGATCAATCCCGCAGCGCCAAACGCGGCGGCGGAACGCAAGACCGCGCCAACATTGTGGGGGTCGGTGACTTGGTCTAGCACCACGAGGAGCGAGTCCGGCGTCGGTCCGGTCCGCGTGATCAAATCTTCCAGCGCGAGGCCTGGGAGGGCGCGCGCGATCACCACCAAGCCTTGGTGTACTGCTTCGGGGGGCACCTTGGCGGTAAGCTCGTCGATACCCTGGATTGTTAGCTTGGGCAGGGCGGAGCGGCGTTTCGCGCCGATTTCCTCGAACATAGACGCTAGCGTAGACTCTGCTTTGCCAGCGCCGTGGATCGCCAAGATTTCCCGGTTCGTGTTAGACAGAGCCGCAGTAACGGCGTGTCGTCCCCATAAAGTCACTGTTCCCGGACCCGCTCCGGCAAAGGGACGGTCCGCGACGGAGAGGCCCGCAGACGGCCGCAGTCGCGGCTTTTGGGGGGCCGTATCCTTACTCGGGCTCCGGTCGCCCGGCCGGTTTGTTCGACTACGCCGCATCGTCGACCTCTTGGAAACGAAATTAGTTTTCCGCATCATGCACTTTCCTTAACGAATTGAGCAGCTTGAATTTTGCTGCTGGAAAGCGTGCCCTGTCCGGGCTAGCTTTCGATCGTCCCTCAAGGGGGGGATTTTGACGTTGACAAACAGTTTGGTTTCTCCATATTGCGGTTTCATTCGCAAACCTCCGAGCGTTGTGCCGCCTTGAGCGCGGTGCCGGATGTTACGAGGAAATACGGTGGGGTGCCCGAGTGGTTAAAGGGGACGGGCTGTAAACCCGTTGGCTATGCCTACGTTGGTTCAAATCCAACTCCCACCACCAAAACCCGCGGCAAGGGCGACTTGGCCCGAGCTTAGGATTAAAAGTTTGACCAAGGTCGGCTGTCGATTTGGGCTGATTAATACAGGCGCGTGGCGTGCAATGGCTGGGCGGGTGTAGCTCAATGGTAGAGCAGCAGCCTTCCAAGCTGAATACGAGGGTTCGATTCCCTTCACCCGCTCCACCGCGCCCGTCCGCTAGAAGTGGCCATGGCGGGATGCGCTGCGCAGACTAACTTCGGTTCAGGAAACCGGGGATCGAGACGATGGTTTTGACTTGGCCCAGATGGGAACGACGATGGCGAAGGCGAAGTTTGAGCGGACCAAGCCGCATTGCAACATTGGCACGATTGGCCATGTTGATCACGGCAAGACGAGTTTGACGGCTGCGATCACGAAGATCCTCGCGGAGAGCGGTGGAGCTAATTACACTGCTTATGATCAGATTGATAAGGCGCCCGAAGAGAAGGCGCGTGGCATTACGATTTCGACGGCTCACGTTGAGTATGAGACGGAGGCTCGCCATTACGCACATGTTGATTGCCCGGGTCACGCTGATTACGTGAAGAACATGATCACGGGCGCGGCTCAGATGGATGGTGGCATTCTCGTGGTTTCGGCGGCGGACGGTCCGATGCCTCAGACGCGTGAGCATATTCTTCTGGCGCGTCAGGTTGGTGTTCCGGCGCTCGTAGTTTTCATGAATAAGGTTGACCAGGTTGACGATGAAGAGCTTCTGGAGCTTGTCGAGCTCGAGGTTCGTGAGTTGTTGTCGAAATATGATTTCCCAGGTGACGATATTCCGATCGTGAAGGGCTCGGCGCTAGCGGCGCTTGAGGACTCGAACGAGGAGACGGGCCGCAAGGCAATTCTGGAGTTGATGGCGGCTGTTGACAGCTACATCCCACAGCCTGATCGTCCGAAGGACCAGCCCTTCCTGATGCCAATTGAGGACGTGTTCTCGATTTCGGGTCGGGGTACGGTTGTTACGGGTCGTGTCGAGACAGGCATCGTCAAGGTGAACGATACTGTCGAGATCCTTGGTATACGTGAGACGACAAAGTCGGTTTGCACGGGCGTTGAGATGTTCCGCAAGCTGCTGGATCAGGGCGAGGCTGGTGACAATGTTGGCCTTCTGCTTCGTGGTATTGGTCGCGAGGACGTAGAGCGTGGTCAGGTTATCGCGGCGCCGGGCTCGATCAAGCCTCACACAAAATTCACTTGCGAGGCATATATCCTAACGAAAGACGAGGGTGGCCGGCACACGCCGTTCTTCTCGAACTATCGTCCTCAGTTCTACTTCCGCACGACGGATGTTACGGGTTCGGTTGTTCTTCCCGACGGCACGGAGATGGTGATGCCCGGGGATAACATCTCGATGGAAGTTAACCTGATCGCGCCGATCGCGATGGATGAAGGTCTTCGCTTCGCCATCCGCGAGGGTGGTCGGACCGTTGGCGCCGGTGTCGTCGCCTCAATCGTAGAGTA
>JAPKDN010000332.1 GCA_028822575.1 Alphaproteobacteria bacterium
CATGCCAAATAAATTCTCATATACCCATCGTTGAGAAAATAACGTAGATTCAATAAAATTTGTATTTTAATGATCTAAAATACAAATTAATACACGAATCGCTAAAGTCGTCATCTTTATTCGTTTGGCGCTACCTAGTAACCGAAAGCTTGGTGGATTTTGATAAGTAGGCGGACAGTCTCCACGCAAAACACCTCAATAGTCTTTGTAGGGATCCTTCCCATGGTTATTAGAGAACCTTAGAAAAAATATCACTCACTCATGTTCACTCGAGAGGCCTTGACCAACTAGAAGGAATTTGCAGGTACGCCGCTGAATAGTCCATGTTTTGGTGGGTCGAGAATAGAAAATTCTTCACCTTGTCAGTCTTTTGGGAGGACCTGGATATAAGACGTGGGCCGTATAAGTGCCCTTGTTTGGAAATGGAACCGCTGAATAAATTGCTTGGGAAATTAAGTGCGATTAGCACAAGAGCCAATTGGGGCCCTTGCGCCAAATTTCATAGTCTGGAGTGATCGGCGCCGCGAGAGCCTTGAACCCGGCTCGCGCGGGCCGTATTGAACTGATCTAATACGACTTAGGCAGTCCTAGAACTCGTTCTGCCAAGAAGCTCAGCACCAGTTGTGGGCTGATCGGGGCAATACGGGCGATCATGACCTCGCGCAGATAACGCTCGACCTGATATTCCTTGGCATAGCCCATGCCACCATGGGTCATGACGGCGGCCTGGCAGGCCTCGAAGCCGGCTTCGGCGGCGAGATACTTGGCGGCGTTTGCCTCGGCCCCGCAGGGTAGACCGGCGTCGAACAGGCTGGCGGCCTTCATCACCATCAGATTGGCCGCTTCAAGCTCGGCCCAGCATTTCGCCAAGGGGTGCTGAATGCCTTGGTTTTGGCCAATAGGTCGACCAAAAACCACCCGATCCTTGGCGTATTGGGTGGCCCGGGCTAGCGCCACGCGGCCTATGCCGATAGCCTCAGCGGCAATTAAAATTCGTTCGGGATTCATGCCTTCGAGGATATAGCGAAAGCCCATGCCCTCTTCGCCGATACGGTCTTCGATCGGCACTTTCAGCCCATCGATGAACAGCATGTTGCTATCCACCGCCTTGCGGCCCATTTTGTCAATTTCACGCACTTCCACTCGATCGCGGTCGAGGTCCGTGTAGAAAAGAGTTAGACCTTCGGTTGGCTTCTTTACATCTTCGATATCGGTGGTACGTGTCAGAAGTAAAATTTTATCGGCGACTTGTGCGGTGGAAATCCAAATCTTCGAGCCGTTGACTACATAGCCATTGCCGTCTGGCGTCGCCCTGGTTTTGAGTTTGGTAGTGTCCAGGCCAACATTCGGCTCCGTCACCGCGAAACAGGCCTTTTCCTGGCCTTGAATTAGCGGTGGGAGGAAGCGCTGGCGTTGCTCCTCGTTGCCGAAGAGTTCCACCGGTTTCAGACCAAAGATGTTCATATGAAGGGCTGAGGCGCCGCTGAGGCAAGCGCCCGATTCAGCGACCGCCTGCATCATCAAAGTGGCTTCGGTGATGCCAAGACCGGCGCCGCCATATTTTTCGGGTATGGCGATGCCGAGCCACCCATCATCGGCGAAGGCTTTGTAGAACTCTTCCGGAAAGCCGCCGGTCGCCGAATCCCGCTCCAGCCAGTAATCATCGTCGAAACCGCTGGCGATCTTGAGAACGGAGTCTCGGATTGTCTGCTGGTCTTCGGTGAGCGCAAAATCCATATCTCAACTCTCCTTCTTGGTGCCATCTTGATTGTAGCCTGGAGGCGGTGGCTGGTCTGAGGCGGTATAGTCGACTGTAGTTTCCGAAATGCCGTAGCCGGCCTCGATGGGAATTTTAATGAACCGTTTGCCGTCGACCTCGCGCGTGATGGGTAGAACAGTGACTACGGGTGTAGCGGCGGCCAGCGCTACCGCTTCGTCGGCGGTGGCAGACTGGCTGACCTTCTTGAGGTTCATCCGTGTCGGAAAAACTACCCGTCGGCGATCTGCCTCGGCATCTGCGATCGCGGTCAATGGTTTGATCCAGATTGTGTCCAGCGTCTCCCAATCATCGTGATGGGCGAGTTGATCACGCGGCGCGCGGGCGACAAGAAAATGGGTGTCGAAACGCCGCTTGCTGCCCTCCGGCGTAATCCAATGGGCGAAGGGCACCAGCCGGTCGCTAGCGATCTGCAGGTCCTCGGCCTCAGCGATATCGATTAATGTCAGGTCGCTGTCTAGCAGTGGGCGCCGGTACTTCGCACTCAAAGCCTTGGCCCGCTCCTCGGAAATGAGACCGGATGAGCCCTTTTCCCGCGCGAACAGGATATTTGATTCCTCGAACACCTCGCGCACACCGGCGATCCGGATCGCTCGAAAGTGGTCCGAGAGATCATCCGAAAGCCCGCAGCGCCCGGCCTTGATTACATCTTGATCCGCCGCATCCACCTTGCCGCCGGGGAATAGAAGGGCGCCGCCGGCGAAATCCGCCTTGCGGGTGCGTTCGACCATCAGCACTTCCATGCCCTTCGGTCCGTCCCGCAGCATGATGACAGTAGCGGCGGTGACCGGCGTGACCAGGGTGGTGGGTTTGTCTTCGGTACTCATACGTCCTGCTCCTTAAACCGGGCTGTCCTTGGGGAAGTCCGGTTTGCGCTTTTCAAGATGTGCGGCTAGTCCCTCGCGCGCTTCTGGCCCGGTGAAACCAAGCATTTCTAGCGCGGTGGAGGTATCAAAAGCCGGCCCGGCCATTCGATACCATTGATTAAGCGAATATTTGGTCCAGCGGATCGCACTTTGGGCGCCGCCCGCCAGCTTAGTGGCGACTTCGAGCGCCTTGTCCTGCAACTCGTTATCTTCAACACACAGCGAGACCAGCCCAATCCGTTCGGCTTCCTCGCCGGTCACCGGCTCACACATGAGCAGTAGATATTTCGCCTTGGCCATCCCACAGAGTAACGGCCAGTTTATGACAGCCGAATCACCCGCCGCGACCCCAAGTCTTGTATGCCCATCGACGATCTTGGCTTTTTTTCCGGCGATCGAAATATCTGCCAGCAACCCTGCGACGAGGCCCGCACCAACCGCGACGCCATTGAGCGCCGAGATGATCGGCTTGGAGCAATTGATGATGTTATAGACTAGATCTCGCGCCTCCTTCCAGGCATTGGCGCGGGCGTCGTAGTCATCGATGATCTCCTTGATCATGGAGAAATCACCGCCTGAGGAAAACGCCTTACCGGCGCCAGTCAGGATCACCGCGTTGATGGTCGGATCGTCATCGATGTCCCGCCAAATATACGCCAGCTCCCGGTGCCCGACGGAATCCAGAGAATTGTAGGTTTCGGGCCGGTTGAAGGTGATACGAAGCACCTTGTCGGCCGGCCGGTCGAGTTGGAGCTGTTTGTATTTCGACATATCGAGCGGCATCGGGGCCTCCTTGGTTCGCGGTGTCTTCGTTTCACGTGTTCTTGGCTATCGGCGCGGCGTGGTCATGCTCGCTCTCGTGCGTCCCCTCAATCACCCTTCCTGGGCAACCGCGCCACCGCCGTGCCCAAGATCGACATCTCACCATCCTGATTGCGGGCCTCGTGGGTCACCTCGACAAAACCGTCGCCATCTTTTTCGAACCTGTCGGTCACCGAGCCGTTGAAGAACAGAGTATCGCCTTCGGGATTGTGACGACGGATCTTGGATTTTGAGGCAACAAGAAAACCATCGTCGCCGATCCAGTTGGTCATGTGATGGGTCATCCAGGAGCAGCGTTCCGGGCCGTAATCATAGGCCCCCGGCGCGCCGACCTTGTGGGCGAATTCCTGCTCCCAATGCACCCGTTCGGGGCAGTCGGGGATGTTGAAACGGTTGGGGATGCCGAGGCCACTGTGGCGTGACACCTGCTTCCAGGCAAGTTTGTTGGCGCGGATATAAAGTCCGCCCCAACCTTGGGCATAGGCGATGAAACCGGTAACGGTCATCGGACCCTTAATCATCAGGGGCATCTTTTCGCCGACCGCCGTGTCCTCGAAATAGCGAGGCGTGGCGCCGCGGATTTCCTCGTCGGCATATCCCTGGAAGATCTCGGCCAGTTCTTCGTCGGTATAGCGTTTCTCGCCCCGAGTCTTGACCTCGGTGTATTTCGTACCCTGCTCGCGCGCGGTGTCGCGTTCCGTGCGGAAGCACCAACTATCGCATTCCGCAACTTTTACACCATCCTGATTGAAAAAATCGACGTGATAGATCTGTTGGATCGCCCGGCCTGAGAACTTAGTTTGATGTTCGATCAAGTCCTTGAGGTGGGATTCGGTTGAAATCTCGTCATTGCGCTGTACCGGATGATGCCAGGTCCAGTCGGCGCCAGCCCACATGGCATGGACGCCCGCCAGGCCACCGACATAGCCCGACGCGACCCGACTGGTGGCGAATAGGAACGACGGCAACGCGATCAGGCCGCCATAGCGGGTCTGGTTGGCGTAGTCGGGCTCGCACCACAGCGGGTTGTCATCACCGATTCCGTGGGCGTAGTGGCGGATATTGTCGCG
>JAPKDN010000333.1 GCA_028822575.1 Alphaproteobacteria bacterium
GTATCTGTGGCGCAACGGCGATACACTGTATTTTGGATCCGAGCCGAAGTTCCTGGCCGCACTTGCAGGGGCCAAACCCGACGTAAATCTGGAGCAGATCCAGCGTTTTCTGGTGAACGGGTATAAGTCGCTCTACAAACAACCGCGGACTCACTTTAAGGATGTCATAGAGGTCCCGGCGGCTCATTACATCGCGTTAAGGGGGGGCGGACCAGTCGAGCCCAAGGCCTATTGGGCTCTTTCATATCAGCCAACCACGATGACCGCCGAACAGGCCTTAGAGGGCGCGCATGAAAAGCTCGAGCGTGCCATGGAAATTCGGCTGCGCTCCGACGTCCCAGTGGCGTTCTGCCTTTCGGGTGGGATCGATTCGACGACGCTCTCTGGCCTTGCTGTTAAACGCTTTGGCCATGATTTGCAGGCGTTCTCGATCATCGATGACGACGAACGCTATGACGAATTGGACAACATCGAAGCCCAGGTCGCGTTCCTAGGCTGTGCCAGTCACAAGGTCCACACCAGCACTGACGGCTTTTTTGAGCGGATGCGAGATCTGGTCAGCTATCACGACATGCCGATCGCGACCCTGACCTACTACCTTCATTCCTTCCTGTCCGAGGCGATATCGAAAGCCGGCTACCGGGTTGCGATCTCGGGTTCGGCGGCAGATGAGTTGTTCACCGGTTATTATGATCACTATGGGTTTTGGCTTGCCGAGATGAGCGGGAGAGCGGATTTTCCAGACCTCGTGGAGGATTGGCGCAGCAGTTATGGCGCCTATGTGCAAAACCCGGTGCTGCAAGACCCCTTGGTCTTCGCCAAGGCGCCTAATGAACGGGGTCATATCTATCTAAACGCGGGTCTTTTCCAGCAATGGTTGACCGAGCCTTTCACGGAATCCTTCGAGGAAACCGCTTATGGTGACAACATGTTGCGCAACCGAATGCAAAACGAGTTGTTCCGCGAGACCGTGCCGGTGATCTTGCACGAGGATGATCGTAACTCCATGCGTTATTCGGTCGAAAATCGATCTCCCTATCTTGATCGCGATCTGGCGGAGTTCATGTTCAGCGTGCCGGCAGAATATCTGATCAAGGACGGCTACGCGAAATACCTGCTGCGCGCGTCGGGTGAGGGCGTTGTCGCAGATTCGGTGCGCCTGGATAAGCGCAAACGTGGGTTCAATGCCCCGATCGACAGCCTTGTGGATCGCACGAATCACGATACCCGTGACCAACTGTTATCGGATGGTCCGATATTCGATATCGTCAAGCGCGAAGCCATCGAGAGCTTTATCGATGGCAGCATGGCAGATAACAGCTTCTCGAAGAACCTGTTCAGCTTCATCTCCTCGAAGTTGTTCCTAGAGCACCATCGGGAATGGGTGCCGTGAAATATTGCGCTCGATGTATTCTGCCTGACACCAGACCGGGGATATTTCTGGACGACGAAGGTGTGTGCTCGGGCTGCCGTGGCCATGACGACAAGGAACTCCATATCGATTGGGCGGCGCGGGCCAGCGCGTTCGACACCGTTGTCGCTGAGGCCAGGCAGCGGTCCAGCGGATACGATTGCATCGTCCCGGTCAGTGGTGGCAAGGATAGCTGGTACCAGGTCATCACCTGTCAAAAGTATGGCCTGAAGGTTCTCGGTGTTACATGGCGAACGCCGGGACGAACCGAGATCGGCCAGCGTAATGTCGAGCGGATGATAAGCCGGCTCTGTATCGATCATATCGACTTCACCATCGCCCCGGATATCGAGCGTCGATTCATGATAACGGCCTATGCTCAAAAGGGCGCGACCGCGATCCCGATGCACATGGCACTGTTCGCGATCCCAACTAGGCTCGCCGTTCAAATGCGGATCCCACTGGTTGTCTGGGGCGAGAACCCACAACTCGAATTCGGCGGTGCCAAGGCGGATCGCCTGGCGACCGAATTAGATCTTGATTGGATCGCCAAGCATGGGGTGACCAACCAGACCAGCCGCGAGGATTGGATCGGTGCCGAGGGACTGACCGACACCGACCTCGCAGCTTATCATCTGCCGCCAGCCGAGGATTTTGAGGCCTTCGCGCCGAAGTCGATCTTTCTGGGCTCGTTCTTCAAGTGGAACTCATTCGATAACGCCAAGGTATCCAGCGAGCATGGCTTCGAAAGCGGAGCCGGACATCTAAAGACAGGTGTCTGGAGCTTCGCCGATATTGATTGTAACTTTATCGCCCTGCACCATTTCCTGAAATGGTACAAATTTGGAATTCTCCGGAGTTTTGACAATCTTTCGGTACAGATACGATATGGCCTGACGACCCGGGACGACGCGATCGAGACCCTGCGCCAGTTGGGGTTCCAGGTTCCGACGGAAGATATTGCCCAGTTCTGCGACTTCGTCGGCAAACCAACATCTTGGTTCTGGGACATCGCCGAGAGCTTTCGTGACGAAACCCTCTGGCGACGCGAAGGCGATGCTTGGAAAATTTCGGGCTTTTTGATTGATGACTGGGATTGGGCGCCGCGATGACCAAGAATGCGGGTCCCTGCAGGTTTTGCGCCGGTAATCATCAAATGCTGGCCAGTTATGACGCGCCACCAGAAGGTGAAACCGACTTCGGGATCGCTCCCTATCGGCGAACCCTGTGGCAATGCCGGCGCTGTGGGCATGTTATTAACCTATATGGTTTCGATCTGGAGGTGAGCCTGTATCAGGGCGCGTATACCGAAGCGACCTATGGCGAGAAGATGCGCGCGACCTTCGCCAAGATCATGGGACTGCCATCCGAAAACTCGGACAATCGGCAACGGGTCGCCAGGATGAATACCTTCGCGGAAAACATGGCTTGGCCGATGTCTCGATCTTGTCTTGATGTCGGAAGCGGCCTTGGGGTTTTCCCGGCGGCGATGCAGGAAACCGGCTGGGATTGTGTCGCGCTTGATCCCGACCCCGCCGCGACCGCGATGATCGCGGAGCTGGCGAAGGTTGAAACACTGACCGGCGACTTCATGACCATGACATCGGGCCGCCGGTTTGATCTCGTGAGCTTCAACAAGGTCCTGGAGCATGTCCAGGAACCAGTCGCGATGTTGGCGCGAACCAAGGCGTTCCTATCCGATAGGGGCGCTGTCTATGTCGAACTTCCAGACGGCGAGGCGGCGCTGGCGGATGCTGGGCCGGAGCGGGAGGAATTTTTCGTGGAGCATTTCGATGCTTATTCCACCGCCTCGATCGCGTTGCTGATTCGCGCCGCCGGATTCGATACAATTTCGGTGGAGCGGATACGCGAGCCGAGCGGCAAGTACACGCTGCGCGCCTTTGCCCGTCCCGCGATTGATGGGCCTCCGTGACCATGGTGACCATGACGCCGCAGCCATTCGACAGCGCTATTCTCGGCAGACCGGTCTACCGGGCCGAGCTGGAAGAAGTAGTGCAAATTCCGATGCTGGAAGAGTCTATTCCCGATGACGCCGCCCTGGTTTCCGCTCGGGCTCGTCCCGATTGGGTCAATGTCATGGAGATCACCCAGTTTCGCGAGATAGAGCGTTTGGTTAGTTTCGAGCGGCCGCTTTTAGCGTCCGACGGCGGTGGGTCACCGGATAGCGTCCGACTTGGCGACGCCAACGACGCCGAGGCATGCGCCGACATCGCCCGGCGATGCTTCAGCTTCGACCGCTATCACGTGGACCCAATGATTGATAACGCGGCCGCCGACGAGAGCAAACGAGCCTGGGCTCGCAATAACCTTTCGGGTCGCGGGGACGCCGCGTTCATAGCCGAATTCCGCGGCCAGATCATAGGCTTTAATCTCTGCCTGCGCGGCGAGGATTGGGCTCTGATCGACTTGATCGCAGTAGCGCCGGAGGCCCAGGGCTTGGGTCTTGGGAAGGCTCTGGTCGAAGCGGCGATCCGACATTACGCCGGCGTGGTTCCCGTGATGCGGGTTGGCACCCAGATCACCAATGAGGCCTCGATGGCGATCTATGCAGCCAAAGGCTTCACAAAGACGAATGAGATGGTCACCTTCCATTGGACTCCACCGGGGCCGCCGGCGGCGGCGAACGAGGATTTCCGATGACTACGCGGCTACGCGCCGGCGTGGTCGGCCTCGGCGTCGGCGAGCAACACCTGCTCGGCTACAATGCCATCGAGGGAGTCGAGGTAACTGATATCTGTGACGTCGACCCGAACAAATTGCGCGCGGTCGCCGACCGAAACGATGTTGGGGGCCGGCACACCGACTACCGCCGAGTCACCGAGAACCCGGATATAGATGTCGTGAGTATCGCCAGCCATGACGACCATCATGTCGAGCAGGCGATCAGCGCCTTTCGCCACGGCAAACACGTTATGCTGGAAAAGCCCGTGGCGTTGAACCGGACCGATGCCGAACGCCTACTTCGGGCTCAGCGGGACAGCGGCAAACTGATGACCTCGAACCTCATCCTTCGCCGGTCACCTCGGTTCAAGGAACTCAAGCAATGGATCGATGCTGGCAATTTCGGCGAGATCGTCGCTATAGAGGGTGACTACATTCAC
>JAPKDN010000334.1 GCA_028822575.1 Alphaproteobacteria bacterium
GATTTGACACCGCCATCGATGACCGGTTCGGCGACCAGCTTGATGTTCGGTACTCAAAGTGTTTTCAACATCATGATGCCGCTGGTGGGCGGTGTGGTTGCGGATATGTATGGATTGACCGCGGTATTCTATTTGCTTGGAACAACGATGCTACTCAGCAACGCCGTGGTGTTTTTTTTGCCCAAAGAGAGTGGCCGTTAGGCTTTCTTTTCAGCCGAATTATAACGTCGCGCCAACGCGAGGTTTGATTATGCCACGCGCCAGTAGTTCCGAATCCAGGATCGCTCCTTCGTGATCTGATCCGTTTACAACCGCCCCTTGGAGCTTGATACCGGAAAAAGCGGTTTTCCTCAGTCTCGCGTTATCGAGCTATGTGTCGTTAAGTTCCGCGCCGCGCAAGCTGGCGCCACTGAACCTGGCAGGCCATATCCGACCCACCGCCATGGCATCGCTCTCGCGAATATCGACGGCCGTAGCTATCTTGCTGATGGATCTGTTTTTATGAGGTCCGCTTCCCCAAGATCTGCGCCCCGCAAATCCACCCCTTCCAGGGTTGCCTCTGGTCAAATCGGTCATGACCAGTCCCGCGCGCTTTAGCATACTGCCTTCTAGAATGACTTTGCGAAAGTCCGCGCCCACGAGGTTCGCGTCGGTAAAATCAACATTCGAGAGATTGGCCTTGGCCAATTGACACTGGTTGCCGTCTTCGCCCTTGTTCACGGACCCAAAGCTCGTGATCGGCGACGGTTTCTCGACCCGTGCGAGAGCGATCGCCAGCGTCGGGTATCAATTGCGCTCCAGTCAGCTTGGACATCGGAAGATCGACATTATCCATAGAATCGCCGTGCAGATCCGTGCCGCGCAGGTTATTGTTTTTTAACGTCGCGCCGCTTAGATTAACATCGTTTACTTTGGCACCAACGATCATGGCGTCGGTTAAATTCACACTGGACAGGTCCGCTCTGGCTGCGTTCGCCCTTTCCAGAACCACGCTGGTTGGATTGGCGCGACACATCAGCATTTTTTCTATATTTGCGCCGACCATGTCGGAGCATGCGAGGCTGGTTTTCAAAAAACGGGCTTGCTCCATGTTGATCTCATCCACATTCAACCGCACGAGCTAAGAGCGAGTTTGCATCGTCCCGCCACTTGATTTATTGCTGATTCGAGCGCCAACATCAAGATTCGCCTACTTCATATTGGCGTTGGAGAGATTTGCCTCCCGAATGGAGGCGCCGCAGAGTCCCGTGCGCAATAGGCTGGCGTCCCATAATTCTGCTCCATCGAGATTGGCGCAAAACAGATTGGCATAACTTAGATCTGCATTATTGAGTTTACTTCAAGCCAAGTTGGTGCCGGAAAGTTTGGTGGATTGTAAATTAACGCGAGCCAGTTGAAAGTCGGCGAGGTTCATACCAAAAAGAACAGCGCGTTCGCCGCCTGGTTCGCGTTCAGCCATTGCCCGTGACGCGAGATGACCTCGAGAATTTATTCGGGAATGTTGGCGCGCCGCTCATGCGATCCACCACGGCCTCACGCACCGGATGAAAGGTTTGTCCGCGTTTGGCCAAAGTGGAATTTTTAACCCCAGCAATTGGCAATTACTCTCAGAATACTGCTGGGCTTTGGATGACCGGGATAGACTTGCGAGTCCATTCACACACGCTATTCCCGCTCCTCGCACCGTGCCGCAAGGCTCATAAAGTCGTGAATTTTTTAATGTTTCTGATCATTAAATCCAATTCATCCATGGCTGAGCGGAATGGTGGATCGCCATTGGTACCCTTGAGGGAATAGGCGACGAAATCACTTTCTGGCTATCCGGGTGCTTCATTTTTAGTTGCCCCTGACATCCTCTAACAAATTTGCCTTCAGCTTATATAGCTGGCCGTTGATCCTGGTAAGATTATCGAGCCGTCTGGAATCAGGCATGGTTTCAAACCCGCCCCTGCCATGACAACACCGGCCTGGAAAGACCGGGTCCGAAAGTCCGTTCTCTGGTGATATGTTCGCGTCGTCCCGCCTCTATTGCCTTCCTAAAAATCAGCGGTAGACAATGAACGAGCAATAATTCCCCGACGCCTTCGACGCGCTATGATCACGTTCTCTCATGGCTCAGGCACCTTGGCGTCGGAGGCAAGCGGTCGATATTGGGTCAATTCAAACCATGGTGGCGCCTATTAATCGAGTACCTACGATTCCTCGCCCATGATCGCTACATCCAACTGTTCCATCTTGAAAGAGGCGTCCGTAAGATTGCAGCCGGTAATATCGGCCCCCTTTAAATTTGCTCCACTCAGATCTGCGTGTCCAAGGTTTCCAGATCTCAAATCGGCAGCGGTCAGATTTGCGTTCATTAGCTTCACGCCCGACAAATTAGACGGCCATTGCCGGCCCGTCGGCAGTCCTTTGGAATTCTTTAGTTCCACCGGGCCGATATGAGCGCCGGCCAAATTCACCTCGGTCATGTCCGACCCGCTGAGATTAATACCCTCCAGAGTGGCGCCTTGCAAATTCGCGCCTTGCAGGTTTGATTTCGAAAGGTCGGACATAACCAGCAATACGTTGGAAAGATTTGCTCCTGTAAGATTAGCGCCACAAAGATCCGCGCCTGAGAGATTTACCGACGAAAGATCAATATAGGATAGATCTGCGCCCCGCAGCGTGGCGCGCGCACCAAGGCGCCCATCATCGCGGATCCACATGTAATGGTTGTTAAGGACGTCGCGTATCTCCTGGGGCAGAGAATTTTCGTCACGCACCATGTTCGCGCCGGTGAGATTCGCCGCTGTCATATCGCAACCATCAAGGTTTGCGCCGGACAGATTCGCGTGCTTCAAGATCGTGTTGTCAAAAATCGCGCCCTTCAGATTAGCATCCTGCAAATTGGCCCTAGCAAGATCCGCATCTACCAAGATGGAGTCCGACAGGTCGGCGCCACTCAAATCCGCGTTGCGCAAATTCACGCCGGTAAGGTTGGCCCCCGCCAATTGCGCGCCCACCAGTTTAATGCTCTGCATGGCAGAGTTCGAGAGATCCGCTCCATTCTGGTTGCTTGTCGGCCCGTCGCGCGTGCCTTCATCATCATTGCTGCCGAACATCAACGAACCGCCGCGTAAGTCCGCGCCATTCAAATTGGCGCCAGCGAGATTAACATGCCGCATGTTGGCGCCGCGCAGGTCGGCGTTTTGCATATTTGTTGACTTGAGGTCTGCGCCGTCTAAGACCGCGCAGAATAGATCGATGTTCGAAAGATCACTTTCGGTGAAGATCGCCCGGCTAAGGTCGGCTCCCGATAGTTTCGCAGATTTCAAATTGGTCTTCGCAAGCGTGAAACCCTGAAGGTTCGCGCGTGAAAGATTTGCCCGGGTACCACCTTGGCCTTGATGCAGCCACTTCTCGTGGTCGTCGAGAATTTGAACGATTTCTTGCGGTGTCACCGCGCCACGTCCTCTCAGATTAAAAAGATGGAATCGACAGACCTTGTTCGTCTGTCCGCCAATCAACTATTTCGATAGGGTACTATGGGAACGGTGGCGCGCAAACAGTGCATTGGTGGGGATGTGTTTTCGGCGGTGAATCCAGTGACCCTGAAGGGGTGGCGGGCGCGCAGATGCGACGAGAGCGTTGCATCTGCGCAAGAGTAGGTGAAGGCGAAGGTTAGGCAAGAATAGTTAGCGTCAAAGGACCAGGAAGCAACCGCATGGCATCGAGTGGCCGCCTATTTGCCTGAACGGTAGTCGACGAATTTATATATCGTGGCCTATCTAGCCGCCGGTGTCGCGGTGGTTATCGATCCCACGGCGGGTCGTCTCGACAACGCCCCGTCCGAGCTAATCGCGGACGAGCCTGTAAAACGGAGGCTACGCCTGGAATGGATCTTGGCCACCCATGTTCACGCCGATCATGTTTCCGGCGCACAGCACCTGCGCGAGCGTCTTGGAGGTCGGGTGGCCATTGGCGGACGGTTCGTGGAGGTCCAGGAGACCTTCGTCTCGGTTTGCAACGAGGATGGACGGTTTCAACGCAATGGCTCGCAATTTGACTATCTATGCGCTCCGGACAAAGTTTTCTCAGCCGGTTTCATTCTGGCGCGAGCGATACCGACACCCGCCCATACGCCGGCGTGTATGAGCTATCTGATTGGCGACGCGGTGTTTGTTGGCGACAGCATCTTCATGCCGGACTTTGGTTAGGCGCGCTGCGGTTTCCCTAGCGCAGGAGCGGAAATGCTTTGTCATTCGGTACAACGGATCCTGGCATTATCGGATAAAACTAGAATGTTTGCCGGCCATGACTAGGCGCTTGGCGGGAGCCAAACCGCATGAGAGACAACTGCCGTCGAGTAAAAACTCGCCAACAAGCATATCGGAGACGGTGTCATGCTGGAGGTGTTCGTCAAGATGCGTTCTACCCGTAACGTCCAGCTTGGGTTGCTGGGAATGATTATTCCCTCCATCCAAATCACTATGTGGGATGATAAACTCCGTTAAGAACGGTGTCGCACATCGAG
>JAPKDN010000335.1 GCA_028822575.1 Alphaproteobacteria bacterium
CAGGTCAAACGACTTGGTTTCGCTGAGACCGTTGCCAACGATCGCAACGGTGCCAGAGGTGTCGACCTGCGTGGCCCCCAGAGCCGACAGGCTGGTGCCGTTCGCCGCCGAGCCCGCGCTGCCGCCCGCCCAGAGTTCGACGGCGTAGTCGCTGTCGGTCAGAATGCCGCGGTTTCCTACGAGCATCGAGATCGTGATGGTCTGATTCGCCGTCCAGGTGTCAATCTGTTGGTAAACGACGCCAGCCGCGTTGGTGTCGCTGATCAACTCCAGCCATTGATCGTCGACCGGAGTCGGACTTGAAGCTTCTGCGGATAGATCGACGGCGAAGCCGCCCAGAGAACCGCCC
Organism: Alphaproteobacteria bacterium; assembly: GCA_028822575.1. The sequence goes on from JAPKDN010000335.1 coordinate 350, forward strand.
TCCGCTTCCTCAAACCAATCGGTGACATTGGTGTTGAAATTGCCTGTGATGACATCTTCGCTTTCGAAGCCGCCATTCAAAATAGTCGCAGCGCTAGCCGAACTGGCGAGGGCGAGGAGTCCCATCGCCGCGGCGAGGGACATCGTTGTTGTTCCATTGGGTTGGTTCATTTTCATCTTTTTTTTAGTGTTTTTGGGTTGCTGAATAGAATCGTCCATTCGGACGATTTGGATTCGTTGTAAAAAGTAATGTCATTTGGTGTATCACGGAATTGGGACTATTCCTCCTCGATGCGGAAGAACAGGGCCTCCGCGTCCGCCTGGTCGCCCTCGAGTGGGAATGTTACCGTGATGTGGTCGGCGTCATCAGGGTTCTCGTCTCTTTCCGCCGCGATGCTGTCGTCCAGATCTCCGTCCCAGTTGATAAGGTCCGGAGAGATTTTGGCGATGTAAGACGCGGCGCCACTGTTGCTCCAGGTCAGGGTTACCGTGGGATTCGGATCTGCGGCGGAATCATACTCGATTTCCGTGATGGCGAACGAGCTTGCGCTGACCGTACGAATCTGCAGGGCGTTCACGGGACCACTCCAACTTGTTAGCGTTTCCCCTGCATTTACATAGAGACTCACGAGCACGTTTTGGTCCCCGTCAGCGGTGAACCTGCCAGTAACAATTTGTGTCGTATTTAAGGTCGGAAGCAGGCTGATTTCTGGCGTGCCGCTGTTGGTTGCCTGATCATAGACGTCAACGTGGGAAACGTGCGGTCTGGCTCGGGAGTCGCCAACCATGAGTTGAATCTCGTAGACAGTACCGATTGTCAGTCCGCTGAACACGATGGGAACATTCGGGTTGTGGTTAATTGCAAGTGAATGTGAGTGCAGCGCGGTGCCTTCATAAACTGTATCGACATCAGCTGCCCAGGTCATTGTCACACCACTACCAAGCGTGATTCCCGCGGTAGCTTCGGTATTGTCTGCTCCATCGAAGAACACCGTGTTGACGGTGTGATCGTCTGTTGTCCCGAGATTAATCGCACCGATTAATGAGCCGCCCGTGGAGACCCCCGCGTCGGTGTAGAGTGCACTGGTGAAGGAGATCGGTGCGGCTTGAGCCGAACTGGCGAGGGCGAGGAACCCCATCGCAGCAGCGAGGGATTGCGTTGTTTTCTTGGTCATCATCTTGAGTTTCTATTACTATTGTTTGGTTTCTGCGGTCTGGCTGGCGCTTCGCGGCTTGCCATTTACGGGTTTACCCCTCAAAAATGCACTCAGTGAGAGTGGAGTAAGGACCAAGCTACACGAGATCCCTGATTTGGGAATAGACAGAACGGCTGAGTTCGTTTCTAATCCTGCTATCGAAATTCCTGCGCGCCAAGTGCAGCCACCGAAGCCCTCTCGACATCTCCTGTGACTGCGCCAGAAGGAACCTTTCACCACTTGCCTCGATGATCATTGCCGCCGGAAGAAGCATTACCCCCGCTGGAGAGCAGATGGAACGCGAGCCGGGATTTCCGCATTGGACGGCTGGCTTCCTGATTGCCGGATCGATCGAGATCGCCTTGACGGGGGGGCGGACCATCCAGCTCGAAAGCCACGCTTGTGTGATCATACCGCCGAACACACCTTATGAACTCACGGTCAAGAAACAGCAGGATCAAGTATGGATGATCTTCGATCCCCGCATGCACTTGCAGGAGGGGCTGCGCCCGCTGAATCAGGATTTTGAAACATTCGCGGTCGCATTCGAGGACTCGGAGACCTGGACCGCTGTGCGTGCCGGGCTCCATGACCTTGTACGGTGGTGGGGCGCCACGCCACCGCATTTGTTACTGGCTGAGAACGCGATGGTAAAGGTCCTGCTCCTGGCCCGATGGGAGTACGATCAGCAGCACCATAGCACCCCCGATGAACGCATCGGCCGCGTGGTCGACATCATCAACAATCGACTTGGCGAGGAACTGTCCGTCGAAACCCTGGCGGAGGAGGCGGGCCTTTCGCCCTCGCGGTTCGCCCACCTGTTCCGGGAGCGGATGGGAGTGACGCCGATGAACTTTCTCGAATCGCGCCGCATGGAGCAGGCTAGGCAGCTCTTGCTCACCACCGATCTACCGGTCCAAGAGGTCGCCCTGAATATCGGGTTTCCCAATGCGCAGCACTTCAGCACCCGGTTCCGCAAGATTACGGGGCAATCGCCAAGTGCTTTCCGCAAAATCCCCCGACGGCGTTTCGGGGAACTCTACCCGGAAGAGGAGGAGCCGCCACGCCATGAGCCCTGAACGAAGAAGGAGAACGGATTTGACGCACCTTGGAATCGTACTACGGTTTGCAGGCACTCTTTGACTTGGGAAGCCGTCACACAACCCATCCATCATGAAACGAGCCGTTGCCTTTTCCGCACGCGAATTGAGGAACTCTTCCGGGACGCCAAGGCAGGTCGCCTGTTGATCATCATCAAGCATGGGCGTCCTGCCGCGATTGCAGTAATCAAGCCCGGCGATCGGGTAGTGACTCACCGCTGCAACTACGACTGGAAAATTCACCGATGTAGACGGCAAGGTGGTCAATAAGTGCGGTCTCGAAGATGCCGCTTGTTTGAGTTCTGCAGACGAATATAAAAGTCCCCATGGGTGCGGTGTCTTACTCATTTTAAGATGCCTGTGAGAAATTATCTTAGTAAGAGAGACATGTTCGGTAAACTTCAGTTCAATGCAAGTGCGCCCAAAATCGGCGTCGCTGTATGTTGGTTGTTGATCGCAGCGGTTGCCTGCGCGAATTCTGAAACCCTGGAGTTCAACCGCGATATCCGCCCGATCCTTTCCGACAAGTGTTTCGCGTGCCACGGATTCGATGCCAAGACCCGAAAGGCCAAGCTCCGTTTGGATACCGCGGAGGGCGCATATTCTCTGAGGGATAAGACTCAGGCGATCAAGCCGGGTGATCTCGATGATAGCGAAGTTTGGCACCGCATCACTAGTATTGATGCCGACGAAATGATGCCGCCACCGGAGAGCAACAAGCACCTCACGGACATCGAGAAGGACTTGCTCAAACGCTGGATCGAGAGCGGCGCTGAATACCAACTCCACTGGGCTTTTGTGCCACCAAAAAAGAGGGCACCGCCGTCTGTGACTGGAGCACGGAATCCGATTGATCAGTTTATCGTGTCGCGCCTTAAAAAAGAAGGGCTGGCCCTCTCGCCGGAGGCGGATCGCAACACGCTTGCCCGCCGGGTGACTCTGGATCTCACCGGGCTACCGCCGACGCCACAACAAGTGGATCAATTTCTCGACGATACCTCACCCGACGCCTACGATCGTTTGGTAGATCGTTTGTTATCGACACGTGACTATGCCGAACGCCGCGCCCAAGATTGGCTTGATCTCGCGCGCTATGCCGACACGCGTGGTTTCGCCGACGACAAGAAGCGCGAGATCTGGCCCTATCGGGATTGGGTTGTTCGAGCGCTTCATCGCAACATGCCTTTCGACCAGTTCACCATTGCACAGCTCGCAGGAGACATGCTGCCAAATGCAAGTGATGACCAACGCCTTGCCACCGGCTTTCATCGCAACGCTCCACAAGCACGAGGTCAAACTTATCCGGAAGAGGAATATCGCCTCAAGGGCGTGACCGACCGGGTAAATACCACCGGTAAGGTTTGGCTTGGACTCACGATGGAATGTGCGGAGTGCCATGACCACAAATTCGATCCGATCAGCCAGCGCGATTACTATTCTCTCTTCGCGATCTTCAACAACGTCGAGCATCAAGGGAAGGGGATGAGTCAAGGGGGCCCTACGATGGAGTATCATGATCAATCGGATTTACCTGACCGGGATAGTGACGCGGAGCGAAAGCAGCTTGAGGCTGAACTGGCCGAGGCTCGTTTGGATTTGCCCGCTCCTTCCAAACTGGGTGAAGAAGGGCTGTTAGACAAGTGGGATGGCGTGCTCCCCGACGCGGGTGACGAGAGATTTAACATCACCGGCGATCTTACCATCACGGCGCGGATCAAAACGAAGCAAGCGGTTGCCGATTTGGTCTCGAAATACGATTGGCGTGGAAAGCAGCGAAGCTATGTCTTCGGGATCGGTGGCGAGGGTGAAAAGGAAGCAGCGCCCGGGCATCTATTTTTCTGGGTCTCCTCACGGGCCGATCCCTT
>JAPKDN010000336.1 GCA_028822575.1 Alphaproteobacteria bacterium
GGAAAAAATAGATCGACTTAGTGATCTGCGACCTCAACATGTCCAAAAAAGAAGGTATGGGGTTCAATTGCAGACTTTCCCAAATCACGAAATCAGCCGTCCCGATCATCAGCAGCCCCTGCAACGCCGAAACCCTGCAGAGCGAGGGCAGCATGGGGAGCACCTCCAGACTGACGGTGCTTGGCAGCTCTGAAATAGTTTGCCGAGATAGTTGTCGAGGCCGGCGTCGGTAGCCTCAACCTTTTCGGCCCAGCTGCGCCGCGCGGTCAACGCGATCACCGGCACAGCGATCCCTTCGTGACGCCATTTTTTGAGGACTGAAAAACGTCCATTACCGGCAAGCCCAGATCCAGGATGACCACGCCAAAAGGCTCACTCGAGCCAAGGTGCCCGCTATCCTCGTAATCGGTTCTGAGATCAACCGCATAACCTTGTCCAGCTAGCGCCACCTCAAGTAGCGCACCCAGGCCCGGACCATCTTCAAGGACCAGTATTCGCAATCACCGGCTCCTCCCCCACCGTCGCCATCACCGCCACCTCCGCCACTCCTCGGCCCGACATCGCCAGATTTATCGTTTTCTTTAATGCGTATTGATCGCGCCCACGCGAGGCGGGACTTCAGAAGCTCTCCCGTACAGGTACCAAAATAACTTTCGTTTCCATCCGTCAGCGTCAGCCATCGCGAGTTCATAAACACGGGTACCCTGATCCTCCTCCAATTCGACTTCCTATATCCGCCACTTTTGCCGATGTGTAAGTTCCGCCATGGTCTTCGACGGGGGCACGACCTCGCCGCTGGGCATGACTTCCCACGCGCTCGTGGTCTTTGTGATCTGCAGTTAGGGCCTTGGTGTCCCCAACAGAACAGCGAAACATCAACACAACCCAGCACCGGGGAACCCATGTTTCATCCCGCCATCCAAACCAATTAAATATGAGCCGTATATGAACGGACGGTGCAGGAACAGTTCCAAGCGAGATTGCCAGGACCATGGGTCGTCACCCCTGGGCAATTGGCGCAAACTCAGGCGCACCAGTTTACCGAAGGCTGGCTAAAAACCGCCTCGGAGGAGCGGATGGCCTTCTAGCGCCGTCGATGAAGCTCGCGGACCAAGCGCCTGAGCCCGCTGAGGGATCATATCGACGAGCACCAAGCCCAAGGTTTGGCCTCGCGAGCTACGCCGCTATCTGGCGCGCGCCACGGCGAGCCGGGGCCACCGCCGCCAAACTCACCGCTCTATTTGCTGATCTGCACAAACCCGCCAGGCGTTCGATCACTTTCAACAATGGCTCGGAGTGCGCTCACCACGACAAGCTGGAGCGCGAGCTTGGCCTGATCAGCTTCTTCTATGGACCGCATTCAGCTTAACGGCGCGGCTCCAGCGAAAACGCCAATGGGATCATCAGGTGCAACATGCCACGAAAGACAGACTTCGCTGTCTACACGTAACAGAACATCCAAAGTATCGTCTGGGCCAATAACACCACACCCCAGAACACGTGGAATATTTCACACCCGCATAGGCGTTCCTAACTCAAATCAGGCGTTGCAATGGATAGGTGGATCCAGTGGTCCTGCTTGTGGTTCAAGCGAAAAAAGCGAGAGCCATGAGCGCCGATGATACGAACGATACTCCAGAAGCAGCCGATCACGATGCCAACAAGATTGGAGATGTAAACGAGGTCGACAATGATCTCCACGACGGGACCGTCACCGGTGGCGTCAATAAATCCCCCTGGTGTCGCAGAACGTCATTGGTGGCACCTCCGGCCAGGATCTGACAAATGGCTTCGTTGGCGCTGACATCATCTACGAGACCCAGGGCAACGACGTCCTGGCCAGCAATGGCGTGACCTTGATCGGCATCGACCCAAGCAATCTTGCCGCCACTAACTTTGAGTTCATCTAAACTTCATCCACTTGGTGAACTATTGGTAACATAAATGAAAAATCTTCTAAATCTGGCCTTGATACTCAGCTTCGCCCTGATCGGCATTGGGACCCCCCATCGCCCTCGATTCCTCGAACATCGCGCCAGGTTGCAAATCAACCGTCGATGCCCAATCAGCCCTCTTGAGCGCGCAAAACTGCGATAGGCTGGCCGTGCTAGGCTAAACCGCGATTGAGAAAATAGAGAGCGAGGGCGGTTGGTTAGAGGTCGAGGCAGAAGATGCCGAGAGCCGAAAAATAGAACTGCTGGCACACGCAGCACCCTGAAGTCCGAGATTAACAACTAGCCCAGTCTGACCACGCGAGCCTCCGGCACTTGACGCGGGAGAATCGGCACTCACTCTATAATCGGAATTTCCACCGATGCCCGCCGGGACAATAGCTCTGGTGGACCATCGCGTATCACGATGTTTTCCTCGTGCACCATGACCCTGCCGTCACCGTATGTCATGCCAGGCTCCAAGGTCATGACCATGCCGGGAACCATCATTGTCTCGTCCCCCGGCATGTTTGAGGGTTGCTCGGTGAGTTGCGTCCCGAGCCCATGGCCAAGACGTCCAACGGCGTTGCCGGTTGACCCGCCCACGTCGAGTACGGCGGCCATCGCCGCCCACAAGTCCGCCGCCGTAGCCCCTGGACGCGCCGACGCCAATCCTGCTTCGGTCGCCCGGAAAACAACGTCATAAGCCCGCCGGGTGGCGTCCGAGGCGAAACCAAAAGCGAAGTTACGGTCGAAATCGGAGTAATAGCCATCGAAGACCGTCCCGGTATCCAACATTAGGACATCACCAGGCGCAAGAATGCGGCCGGACGGAGGCCCGATCACCTCTATCGGTCCGCCTGGCCCCGACCCCCCCACCAGATACGGCACTTCATCCGCCCCCCGGGTCAGAAAGTCGATCCGAACCGCACGAAAGATCTCACGTTCCACATCGCCAATTTTCGCTAACGTCTCCAACGACTCGAAACCATCGGACACCAGTTGGCAGATATATCGAGTTTTTTCTATCTCCACTTCAGATTTGATCATCCGCAAGCCTTGGACGATTGGGCTCGCATCAACGAATTCGGTGCCCGACAGTTTCACCCGAAGCGCATGAAAATCCGTCAAGGGCATGCGCAGAAGGCTTTCATGCCCCATTGGTAAGCCTACCGTTCCACCGTCACGCGTCAGGCCGGACAACAAATCCGAAAGCAGGGCAATGCCGTCATCCGTCGGTCGTGGCGCCGGCCAAACCCGAATATCCTCGACCCAGGTAGTCGCCATCCGCTCAGCGCCAATTTCGGGGATAACCGCGATTGGTTTTCCACACAGCGGGACGATCAGAAACCAGGGGCGGGTCGGACTTTGCCAAAACGGCGTCATAAAGCCAGAAAAATAGCGCACCTCCGGCTCGGTTGTCAGCAGCAATGCAGAGATTCCCGCCGTTGCCATCCTTGCCTGCGCCTGCGCGGTTCTGGCCTCGAACTCGCTGTCCACGAATCCGCGTTCCGGAACCGGTAGGCTCACGCGGGGTCATCCTTGGAGAATTGCATAAGCAGGACGGCGGCCCCTTCATTGCCGGCGGTCACCGTGAGGGGCTCCTCGTCGCGAAACCGATAGAAGCCCGACAGGCGCGGCAACTCACGTCCCTCTTCAATCGCCGAGCCGGCGACGACAATGGCGTATTGACCGCCCGCCCGAACCGGCGCCTCCATGGTAACCGCCTTACCGGCGCCTACGGCGAACAGATAGGCGCATGTCCCGTCGTCCAACGGCACCATCACCTCGGTACATTCCTCCTCGCCCAGGGATTTCAGCGCATCGCCCAGCGGCACTTGAACCTCGGCAGCGAGCCGGTGCTTGCGCTTTACTGGCTTTAACCTGTCCCGCGACGCCGGCATGTATTTGGCGCCAGCGTCCCAGCGCGAGCGCAGCGTGAAATAGAAGATCCCATCCTCGCCCGCGATAATTGGCCCATAGGGCGTGTGGCCACCTGCGTAATGGACCGACAGCGGGACCGCCGCCTTTTTTCCCACGAAACCGCCACCATCGACAATCACCTGGAACTGCTCGTGATCATGGAAATGCGGCGGCGTGATCGCGCCCGAGGGCTGTTCCACTAGGAATCCCTGGGGCAAGCCGTCGTCGTTAACCTCATTGCCCGGCTCATACCGCCCACGCGTCGGCACGGTGCCCATATACGGACTTAGGTAATAGGTACGCCCTTGAACCTCGACGGGCTTGCGGGCGGCGCGCGCGTCGTCGGCTGAGGTGATGAACGGCATGGGCGAGGCTCCAGTCAGTAATAACCTTACCATGTTAACGCGGGTCACTCCCAATCAAAAGGCCCAGCCACATCAGGCACGCGATGGCGGTGATGATTGCCAAGCATCGAAAAGGCGCTTATAGGCACGAGATGTCAGTATCCACCTTCCCCCTAGGCCGCGACCTCAAAGTCATGGGTTTGGTCGGCTCCGCGCATGCCGCGAGTCACTTTTTCCATCTGATACTGCCGCCGCTTTTCCCTATACTGAAAGCTGAATTCGGCGTCAGTTATACGGCTCTCG
>JAPKDN010000337.1 GCA_028822575.1 Alphaproteobacteria bacterium
CTCGCGCCATTCGTGAACTGTTTACTCAAGGAATCGGTCAGCACAACCCGGGCCATTTTCGGCGTTCCTGTGTTTTTACTCGGCCGCCTGCTTCAGCTTAACCGCGTCGAGAGCCGCCAGGATCTTCGGCGGTGACATCGGCAGAGCTTCCATGCGTACACCCGTCGCGTTCTCGATGGCATTGGCCACGGCCGCCATCGGTGGCACGATCGGCACCTCACCAACGCCACGAACACCATAGGGATGGCGATCGTTCGGGACCTCGACCATGACGGCCTCGATCATCGGGAGGTCGGACGCGACCGGGATCCGATAGTCGAGGAAGCCAGGGTTATCCATCGTGCCCTTGTCCGAGTAAATGTACTCCTCATTAAGGGCCCAACCTATACCCTGGGCGGCGCCACCTTGGATTTGACCCTCGACATAGGCTGGGTGAATCGCCCTTCCGACATCCTGGATCGCGGTGTAACGAAGCACGGTGACGCAACCGGTTTCCGGGTCTACTTCGACGTCACAGATATGTGTCGCGAAGCCGGGGCCGGCGCCCTGAACGTTCTGGGCGTTATGGCCACAGATCGGGCCACCTGTCTTGGAGGCAGAGGCCGCAAGGCTGGCAAGCGACAAGGGCTCGAACTCACCAACATTGGTGCTGGCGGGTTTGGCGTGGCCGTCGTCCCAGATTACGCCATCAGCATCGACTTCCCAGATCTTCGCCGCTCGCTCACAGAGCTGACGCACGGCATCGCGGGCCGCCTCTACGACAGCGAGGCCGGTTGCAAAGGTAACGCGGGAACCGCCGGTCAGGAAGTTATAACCAACAGACGCCGTGTCACCGATGATCGGGCGCACACTGCTGTAGTCGATCCCCAATTCTTCGGCTGCCATCATGGCGAGAGAGGCGCGGGAACCACCAACATCTGGGTTTCCAGAAACCACGACGGCGGTGCCATCCTCGGCGATATTCACCGTGGCGCTGGACTCGCCGCCGATGTTGAACCAGAAGCCTGAGGCGACACCACGCCCCTGGTTCGGGCCTAACGGGGCCTTGTAGTGGTCATGGGCTATCGCTTGGTTGACCGTCTCTTCATAGCCGATATTCCGGAAGGTTGGGCCATACGCGGCTTTGGTTCCATCCTTGGCGGCGTTCATCGAGCGGATCTGGAGCGGGTCGATGCCCAGTTCCTTGGCCAGCTCATCTACAATGCTCTCGGCGCCAAAGGCCGAAATTGGCGCGCCAGGAGCGCGGTAGGCCGCCACTTTTGGGCGGTTCACTACGACGTCATAGCCGACGATGTGAACATTCTCGATGTCATAGGGCGCGACCGCGCACATGCAGGCCGGCTGTACCGGTGAGCCCGGAAAGGCACCAGCGAGCAGTTTGATCTCGGCTTCAACGGCCGTGATCTTGCCGGCCTTGGTTGCACCAATCTTGAAGGTCATGGACCCGGCGGAGGTTGGTCCGCTGGCTCGGAACACTTCTTCGCGGGACATGGTCATCTTCACCGGGCGGCCCGTCATCTTGGATAGCAGCGTGGCGAGAGGCTCGAGATAGACGACTGTCTTCCCGCCAAAACCACCACCAATTTCGGACGGGGTGACACGGATCGACGAGGTCGGCATACCGAGAAGTTGAGCGACGAACGTGCGGACCATGAACTGGCCCTGAGTGCAGCACCAGATCTGAGCCTGGCCATCCTCGGCCACTGCGGCGACCACCGCGTGCGGCTCGATATAGCCTTGATGGACGGCCGCAGTCTTGAAGGAGCGCTCGATAACAACATCGGCGGCCTCGAAGCCCTTGGTGGCGTCGCCCAGAGTGAACTCCACTCGTTTGGCGATATTGGTCGGGCCCGTGGCGTCCATGCCGACAGGAACCAAATCGCCATGCAGCACCGGGGCGCTGGCCTGCATCGCGTCATCAACGTCGATGACATGCGGCAGAACCTCGTAATCAACCTTGATCAATTCGAGAGCGGCCTCGGCGATTTCCACGGTCGTCGCGGCGACCGCCGCGACGGCATGGCCATCATAAAGGGCCTTCTCACGGGCCATAATGTTGCGGGTCATGTCCTTGTAATTGACCATCGCCTCGCCGGCCGGGATCATCTCAGAAGGCTGATCCTTGAAATCCTTCGAGGTGATCACGGCACGGACACCCGTAAGCGCCTCCGCAGCCGAGGTGTCAATCGACTTGATGACAGCGTGGGCGTGCGGGCTGCGCAACACCCGGCCATGGATCATGCCGGAAAGCGAAAAATCAGAACCAAACTTGGCCCGGCCGGTGACTTTATCATGACCGTCTGGGCGAATGGTTCGCGTGCCAACCCACTTGTAGTCGGGTTTTTCGTCGGCCATCAGGCACCTCCACGCATGTCAGCGGCGGTCTTCATGACCGCGCGAACAATTTTGTCGTAACCAGTGCAACGGCAGAGATTGCCGGCGAGCCAGTAACGGACCTGGGTCTCGGTCGGATTTTTATTCCGCGCGAGCAGCGATTTGGCAGCAATTAGGACACCAGGGGTGCAGATGCCGCACTGAAGGGCCGCTTCCTCGAGGAAGGTCTGCTGCAATGGGTGCAGATTTTCACCGTCGGCCATGCCTTCGATGGTCTCGATGGACTTACCATCACATTCCGCTCCCATGACTAGGCAGGCGCAGACCAGCCGGCCGTCGACCGTAACGCTGCAAGCGCCACAATCACCGGAGGCACAGCCTTCCTTGCTGCCAGTCAGGTTTAATTCGTCCCGCAGGACATCGAGCAAGGTCTGCCGGGTGCTGCAGAGAAACTCGGTGGGCTCGCCGTTTAGGGTGACGGCTAAATGATGTTTGGCCATGCTTACTGGCTCCTTGCGCGATCAGCTGCGATCTTGGCCGCTCGGCGCGCGAGCACGCCGGCGATCTTGGTTCGGTATTCGATCGTTCCACGCTTATCGTTGATCGGCGTGGCGGCGGCCTGACACGCGGCATCTAGCTTGGCCATCGCGTCATCATCGAGCTTGGTGCCGATGATCGCCTTGGCGGCGGCGTCGACAGTCAGGACCTTGGCGGAAACCGCACCCAGTGAAACCTTCGCCGACGTGACCGTGCCGGAACCATCAAGCACCAGGGAGACACCACAACCGACCACGGCGATGTCCATCTCGGTGCGCGGGATAAGGCGTAAATACGCGTCGCCACCACCAGCCGGGCGCGCCGGCAGGTTGAAGCTGACTATGAACTCACCCTTGGCGAGGCTGGTCTTGCCTGGCCTGACCGGGATATCCTCGACCGGGATCGTTCGCCGGCCTTTAGGGCCCGCGATGTTCGCGGTCATCCCGGCAACGATCATTGCCGGAACACTGTCGCCGGCGGGCGAGGCATTACACAGGTTGCCACCAAGCGACGCGCGACCCTGGATTTGGGTCGAGCCGATCAGATCCCACGCCTCGACCACACCGGGCCAATCTTTGGTAATATCGTCACGTTCGGTTGCCTCGGCGCCGGCATACGCTGACCCAATGGTATAGCTACCGTCGGCGTTTTTAGTTAAGGATCGGGTCTCGTCGATTTTTTTGATATCGACGATTAGACTCGGGTCGATCATTTGCGCGCGGAGCTGGACAAGAAGATCGGTTCCGCCCGCCAACACACGGACATCGCCCGTTGAACCGGCTAGGAGCGCGACCGCCTCATCAACGGTTCCGGGCGCCTCGAATTGGACTGACTGCATGGTTCTTCCGCCCTCCATAGGGATTTCGCTGAATAGGTCACGACTTACACCCCCAATATGAGGTGAATAGGTAAGGATTTACACCCCCAAGATGAGGGTCGCAAGAGTCAAAGGCCTAAGGACCAGGGATACGATGTCGAACACGCGAACTAATAGCGCCCAGAACATCTGAACTCCTTTAAGTGTGCGTTGCGACGGCGGATCGGTCAATGGGTGATACGGTTAGATCGATGGCCAAATGTCGATAGTCATGACCGTGATAAGTTTGTTCGTGGGATAACGAATAAGGCGATCAACGGCTGGTATTGGGCTGGAAAGCGGGCGTAGGGCTTTATCAAAGAGATTCTCCAATAATCTCGTTTTTGGATTTAGCCCTTTTTTGCTATTTGTAGTTGGTCTAACGGGCATTAGAATTTGTAGTTGGTCTAACGGGCATTAGAATATGGGTGTCGTTGGTTGGGTCAGGCGGTCTAGTGGTCCTTTCATTATTGCTTGTGACCGGGATTTTTTCGCTTGGTACTGGCGCGGCGCGTGCGAATGACGGGAAAGTCTATATCGGGCTGGTTGTCGGAACATTGCCCTCAGATTTAATTAATTTTCGGGATGAGACCGTTGCGTCACGCTCGTTTGCCGCCCTGACTGGGGAAATGGGATGATTTACTTTTTTAGCTACTCCCTTCCCTGGTGCCCCTATTTCAAGGCCGACGCGTCGGAATAGTCCCTCTTCTTAAACCAAGAAAATGTTCTCGACATGGGGTGAGGTCGCGACCGATGATCCGACCGACGT
>JAPKDN010000338.1 GCA_028822575.1 Alphaproteobacteria bacterium
CGTGAAATCCCGAGAGCGCGCAAGATCCAGCCAGGCCTCGTGGCCAAGGTTTCTGGTTTCCTCCCACCCATCGGCAGCGGCACGCAAACGGTGGGTCATTAGGTCCGGTTGCGGCGTATCAGAAAGGCAGATTATCCTCATTTCATTGGGATCATGGTTCTCGAACAGACCGGCGACGAAATGACCAACCGGATGTGCCGAAAAATCCGGTGACGCGAAACCGACCTTCAAACGCGTGCCGGTCGCGCGCACCGGCATTGGCGCCTCCGGCCCAAACCTGCCGCTATATTGGTCATGCAATTGGCGGAGCTGCATTGCGTCCATGCCAGGCACGCAACTCGCCCCGAACAGCAGATCTGAGATCGCCTCGGCATTACCTGGCGCCAGAACGACGGCGCGTTTAAGCCACTTATGCGAAGAGCCTGCCTTGGCAAGGAATTTTTCCGCGTTGCCAACACTTTTCAAGGGTGCGTGGAGATCTGGAGCGAGGACGGCTGCGCGCCTGAACCAGGGCTCACTTTGCCGTGGATCGAGCAATTCAGAATAGGCGCGTGCGATATTATTCGCCGCCACGGCCAGTCCCGGCGCAAGGACCCAAGCCCACCGAAAGGACGTCAAGGCATACTGGTGATGTTCGCGAGCCGAAGCGGCGTTACCATGATGAATCGCCAAGGGCGCCGACATGGGAAGCAAAACCAACCCACGCCGGAACGCGTCCACGGCGCCAATCAGATCTCCGTTCCGGCGCGCCAGGGTCGCCAGCGCACCGTAGATCAGCTCCAATTCAGGAGCGCATTCCATCGCCCGGACCATCTCGCGCCGCGCCGCTTCGATCTTTCCTTGATCAGCGAGGGCATTGCCCAACGCACCCAACAGCGGCGCCGCCCCCGGGTTGATCAGCAAGCCGCGGCGGTAGGCAGATTCGGCCGCTTGAAAATCACCCGTGGCTCTTAAAGCATTGCCAAACCGGCCATAATGCATAGGATTGCAAGGGGCGCGGACAATCGCCGATAAAGCGCCTCTATCCAGGATCACCAAAACCACATTCCGGAACGTGTGCCTGAGTTCAGCCAGCGAACTCGGCGACCTTGTCTGGGCTGGTTTTGAACTCAAAAAACCGACGCTTCATTGCGCGTTGATTTTCGTAAATAGAACCATCATGGCGAGCCGGCGGATAAGGCAAGCGTATCGGCGTCTGAACCATGCGGGGCTGCAAGGTTGATGTACCCGCGATCACCCTTGACTCGCGATCCTCCCAACTTTCGGTGAAGCGGCGAAGATCCCAAGCATCGGCGGCTGAGACTTGATAGAGCATCAGCATCCGATCCTTGCCGGAACTGTTCTGTTCTGAGCCGTGCATTGCCCGCACATGGTGGAAGCTGCAAGCACCAGCGGTACCGATGACACGGCCTGACTTGGTGAGATCCAGCGGACAGGCCTCTGGGTCGACCGCGCCGGCGAAATAGCCATCCACATGATGGTCGAAGGTCGGCCCCTTGTGAGAGCCCGGCGCGATTAGCAAAGGCCCGTTCGCTTCGGTCATGTCATCAAGCATGACACCGACGGCGAGCACGTCGTCATTGGTGTGCGGATAGAACGCCCAGTCCTGATGCCACTCTACCGGCGAGCCATAAGACGCCGCCTTGATATTGATTTTCCCGCCGTGCAGGATAAGGTTCGGACCCAATAATTTGGTAAGCACCGAGATCAATTTCGGGTGCTCCGCCATCTTGCGAAACAGCGGGTGGACGTTGTACATTTCCTTTATACGACGCACCCGCGGGTTTTCAGCGGTGTGCGAGGGTTCCAGATCATAAACGCTGTCATGGTCGGTAAGACCGCGTGCCTTGTCGATCAGTTCCTCGACCACCGCGCGCATGCTCGCCACTTCGGTGGGACTGTAGATTTCATCAACGACCAAGTATCCGCTGTCGTTGTAGAAAGCTACTTCCTGTTCGTTGATCATTTCTCGCTCCTGCCCTTGTGGCCGTCACCGTTCTCGTTAGAGTCATAAGCCTCGGCGCGGGCGCGTGCCACGCGGTCCGCCTCCTCACGCGCACGGTCTTTCTTGATCCGCCGCCCTGTCCAATAATACATGATTACTGACATTACTAAGCCAAAAACGGCGAAGCGCGTGATGTTCTCCATCGTCACTGGCGGTCCCGGCTCGATCAGACCAAAATGCTGCGTGCCCACCAGCAAACAGAAGAGGAACACACCATTGATGATCCCGCGGCCCAAGGGCGCCCGATAGAATGGCAATGCCGGCTCATTGTTTTGATCTTGATCGCTCATAATTGCGCTCCCACGCGCGTTTCGCCGCATTCCACGCCGAACCGCCGAATAACGCAAGTCCAACTTTTCATTTCGCGAACAACACCAGGACGACGATGCCGAGCGCGACCAGGGCCATCCCGAACATCTCGTTGCGGGTGGAACGCTCCTGGAAGAACAGAATTGATACGCCAAGCGCGAATATTAATTCAACCTGCGCCAAGGCCTTTACGTAAGATACCTTTTGAATTGTCATGGCGGTGAACCAACCCATGGATCCGAAAGCACTGGTCACCCCGACAAAGAGTCCGGATTTCCACAATCGTGCGATGGCCAGAAAATCGCTCGGTTTAGTGATTAACAGGAATAGGCCGAGCGCAACCGTTTGAATGGTAATAACCGTCACCAGTGTCACCGACGCGGTCAGCATGAAATTGGTGTGGCCAAACGACAAACTGGCCTCGCGGATGAAGAATGATCCAAGCGCATAGGCCAGCCCTGCCATCAACCCCACGCCCGCCGAGAGATTGAAAATGGATCCGACCAAGACCGCCCCGCCGATACCGGAACGGACCAAACTGATCATAACCACCCCGGCGACCGAGATGGTGATGGCGATCCAACCGACCAGGCCAACGGTCTCACCGAAAAACGTGGTGCCCAGAATGGCGGCGACGATCGCCTCGCTACGCACATAGGTGGAGCCGATGGCAAAATTTCGCATTCGAAACAGAAAGATCAGCAGCACTGTGCCAGCGACCTGAAGGAAGGCCGCCATCGCCGAGGGGATCAGAAAATTCGGGCCCAGTTCCGGAATTTTCTGATCGAACCAGGTCACGGCCCATACCAAATAGAGAACCGCGAAAGGCAGTCCATAGCCGAAGCGGACCCAGGTGGCGGACAACGCCGACATCCGACCACTCAGATGTTTTTGACCGGCATTGCGCGCGGTCTGCAATCCCGCGGAAAGCAGGACGATCGCGATCCAAAGATGCTCCATGATCGGCCCCGCCGCGTCGTGGAGAGCGCGCCGGCCCTAGGCGCCGCGCGTGTATCTCCCAGTCAGAATGCGGATACGATCCCGGAAATGCGGCCGCA
Organism: Alphaproteobacteria bacterium; assembly: GCA_028822575.1. The sequence goes on from JAPKDN010000338.1 coordinate 3,373, forward strand.
CGCGAGCACTCCAGGGCGTATCCACCGCCTTGGCCCAGGCCTCGCTTCGGGTAACATCCGGCGATTCGAGATTATAAATCGCGACATAGCGATGGCTTCCACCATCGGCCTTATAGCGCCGCGCCGCCATGGTTCCGGGCACCGCCGCCAAGGCCGGAATATGCTCCTCGTCATACCAGGCGTTGAAATCATCCTCGGCCTCAGGCGCAACGTTCATCGCATTCAGCAACAGACCACCCGCCCCCACCGGCGCGTCCATGTTGCCGGCAAGCCCCTGCTTACCCTCAAAGCGCAGGATCCGGTTGCACATTCCGGTTACACGTTTCGACCACGGCGAGAGATTCTCATAGGCGATCGCCTTATAGGCATCACTCCGCAGCACCTCGAGCGTATCGAGATCATAGGTCGCCACGGCCTGATGCGGGTTATCGGCACCGATCCAACGCTCACAAGCACCGAACCCGGGGACCGCTTCGCGCTCCGGCACATGCTCCAAATCGTACCAGTCGTGGAATTCGTCAGCGTTCGCCATGGAAAAATCGAATGACGCGATCAACAAACCCTTGGCCATGATGCTCTCCCTAATTTGCACCATCATCACAAGCCTTGCGCGCCATTTCCAGTTGATGTGACATTAGATCCCAGGGTCGTGTCGATATCGCAGGCTCGATAGTATGGCAAACAGAGCCTCAGCCGAATTATTGAACGCTGCGGCACCGTGACGGGCGTGTTTGTAACGTGGAAACAGTTACCGATGATATTGCGATGCAGGCCCAGCTCTGCGCGCGTTGCGGGATTATTGGCGGGGCTTTGTCGGCGACCAGAAAATGCCTGCTCGCCGTGATATCGACCCGATCCACATCCCAAAGCAGCTCCCGTATGTCACCATGGCCGATGCCTTCCAAGGTCCACCGAGGTTCCGTCATCGCCTGATTGGAACTTTCATTACCCGGTTTTATGGACGTAACTCCATTGGAGAATGGCGCGCAAGGCTTGGGTGACCCTGGAAGCTCGGCTCATGCCGTTGTCTGACAACGGAGACGCGATAAATATCGTTTTCGGCGGTATCGACATCGTGCCGGGCTCCAATTCATCCAGCCCGCAAATC
>JAPKDN010000339.1 GCA_028822575.1 Alphaproteobacteria bacterium
CCAGAAACTCGTCGAGCACCTTGGGGAACTGGGCTTCATGGCGGTCCGACGCGAGTGGTGGCATGATAAGGAGATAACCATCGTCGCTCTTTCTCCCTTCGAGGCCGGGAGTGGCGCCGCTCCATTGTTGGAGCACTGAAATCAAGCCGGCCTCGTCCCGTATCCGGAGTCTAATCTCCGATTTGAAACCAGTCTCGGGTCCAGTGCGGATCGTCAGTTCTGCATTCTCGCCACGGGCTGTAAACGCGTGCAAGTCCGAACCACCTTCGAGTTCCCACAAACCCCAGTCACAATGGTGATGAACAGGGATGCCAAGGAGCCGGTAGTCGATGCGCCCGTTGCAGGCGAGATTCAGAACATCGCCATTTACAGAGGTCGCCAGATAGTCGGGAAACGCTAGCTCACCGGTACTTTTCTGGAAAAGTGGCCGCGGGACCTCCAATGTCCAGCGTTCTGCGTCCAGAATTTCGACGTCCCTGTCCGCGTCGAACAGATGGCTATCGGCAATAATCCATTGCGCTTGATCAACGTAGTGGGAGTGAATATCGACCATCCCATCGCCCTGCACGGATATGTCGTAGAACCAAGCGGGACGCTTCAACGGCTTGTCGTCAACCTGCTTTAAAAGATGACGTCTTGAGGTGAATTCCAACGCCGGACGCTTGGTGTCCCCGACAAGCGCGCCAAAAACCGACCGTGTACCAATGATTGTGTTCCGCAGGTCGGCGATAGCGCTATGCCGTCCAGTCATTATATCGATCGCCAACGGAGGGCCAACCGTGATTGCCTTAAGATGGGGCAAGTCGGCGCTGTCCGTTAACCAGGGTTTGTCGGCGAGAACGTGAAACCCTTCGTTGTGCAGGCGGTGCATCAGTGCAAGTCTTGGCCCGTTGCGGCCCGCCAATATGACAACTTCTCTAGCTCGGTCCGCGATTAACCTTTCCAGGGCATAATCGCCAATGTGGCTAACGATGTTCTAGTTCGTAGGTCCGTCATAGCGGGCATTGAACCTGCCGATTAGGGCGACAAAACTTTCCATATCAGGCCCTGGAGGCGCATAGACGTGAATAGTCTGGTCCACCCGAGCGTTGGAGTGGAAAAACAAGAGCGCGGCGTGAAAGTGGCCGGGGTCGTATACGGAAATCGAGCGTGCCATACACAACAGACTAGCAGAGCTAGTCCAGCGATTCACATGGCCAGGAAAGCGACCGCGAGACGCACATTCAATTTGACCTGAAATTTCATCGCGCCATGCTCCATTTTTCGAAGCACCCGAACTTCAATTAAGGGCCTAGAATCGCGATGTCCCGGTCTGTAAACCCCACCAGCTCACGCGGCGATAGTTGCGTCCATTGCAGAGCCAACTCGACGACCCGGCCTCGAGTCACACCGGGGGATTGATTCGCTCGTTCAATTGTTGGACCAAGAGCATGTCGAACATCCATGGCTATGTAGTCGCGTACCCGAATTATATGTACGTGCTAGTCGGCGGTCACGAATAGTAAACTTGGCAAGCCGTCGATGACGGAGACAAATTCTCCAAAATTCTACGCCAATCCTTCCTTTTCTAGCAGGGCGTCTGGCGACGGCATTTTTCCACGAAACGCGATATAAGCCGCTTCTGGATCCATCGAACCGCCGGAGGAATAAATGAAACGTTGGAGCTTGGCGGCGGTTTCAGCGTGGAACGGATCCTCAGCTTCGGTGAAAGCCCCAAAGGCATCCGCGTCAAGCACGCCAGACCACATGTACGAGTAATAACCAGCCGAATATCCGTCACCAGAGAAGACATGCGCGAAATTAGGCGTGGCATGGCGCATAACAATGGAAGGGGGCATGCCGAGGTCGGCCAGCACATCCGCTTGAAATTTCATCGGCTCCATGGCCGACGCCTGTTCGGGATTCAGGGCGTGAAACGCCATGTCCACCAAAGCAGACGATATAAACTCGACGTTTGCGAAACCTTTGTTAAATTTTTCCGCCGCGCGCATCTTTTCCAGCAAGCCCACCGGTATCGCCTCGCCGGTTCGATGATGCACCGCGAAACGCCCCAACACCTCCGGCACGGCTAGCCAGTGCTCGAACAACTGAGAGGGCAGTTCCACGAAATCCCGAGCGACTGACGTGCCCGATATCGAGGGATAAGTGACATTGGAGAGCATGCCATGCAAGGCGTGCCCGAATTCATGGAACAGGGTTCTGGCGTCGCCCATGGTAATCAACGTCGGTTCTCCCAGCGGAGGCTTAGCAAAGTTCATAACATTCAAAACAATGGGAATTTGGCCTTCGGTGCCGTGAGCCCCGGCGAGTTTGTGTTGCGCTTGGAACGAACTCATCCAAGCGCCGGACCGTTTGGAAGTTCGAGTAAAATAATCTCCCAAAAAGACGGCGACACGCTCACCCGTCGCGTTCGACACCTCGAAAACCCGGACGTCGGGGTGGTAGGCTCTCGCGTCACCATGCTCTCGAAAAGTCAGGCCAAACAACTTCTTGGCCACGAAGAAAACCGCCTCGATCATCCGGTCAAGTTGCAGAAACGGTTTTACGTCCGTCTCTTTGAAATCGTACTGGGCGGAGCGTGCCTTCTCAGAATAGAAACGCCAATCCCAGGGCGCGACGTCGTGGGTTTGGCCGCCCGCGACAACCAGTCGTGACAGCGCCACGGCCTCCTTGGTAGCGCGTGCGCATGCCTTTTTCCATACAGTCTCGAGCAGCGAGCGGACATTCTCGGGACGCTTGGCCATGGTATCGTCCAACTTGAAATGGGCGAAGCTGTCATAACCAAGCAGGACGGCCTTTTCGGCGCGAAGTGCGACGATCTCCGCGACAAGAGGCCGATTGTCGTGCTCGCCGTCGCCCGCACCGCGCGCGGCCCAGATCGTGAATGCCTTTTCCCGCAGATCACGCCGCTCCGAGAAAGTTAGAAACGGCTCGATGATCGATCGCGACAATGTCACCACGAAACCTCTCACGTTGCCACGTTCATTGGCCGCCACGCGCATGGAAGCTATCAGCGGGTCAGGCAATCCCAGCAGTTCCCCGGTGGTTTTGAGCAGGAGAGCCGGCTCGCGCTCGTCAGCAAGGACGTTCTGGGAGAAACTCGTGCCCAATGCTGCGAGACGCTCGTTTATCGCCGCGAGGCGGGCCTGCTCAGCGTCGCAGAGCTTCGCGCCGGAGCGGACAAAGGCCTTCCAAGTCAACTCCAGAACACGGCTGACCTCGGCGTCGAGACCAAGGCTCGCCCCCGATCGGTAAAGCGCATCGACCCGTGTGAACAAAGCACGGTTCATCATGATCGTCGAGCGGTGACGTGAAAGCGCGGGAGACAGGTCGCGCTCCAACGCCTGCAGTGCCTCGTTCGTGTGGGCGCCGGTCAGGTTCCAGAAAATCCTCGACACCCTCGTCAATACTTCGCCCGAAAGCTCGAGGGCCTTTATGGTGTTGTTGAAATCCGGATCGTCACGGTTGTTTGTAATAGCGTCAATTTCAGCCAGATTGGCGGTGAACCCGGCGGTGAACGCAGCCTCGAAATCGTTATCGGAGATCCGTTCGAACCGCGGCAGCCCCAGCGGTCCCGTCCAAGCGATGAATTCGGGATTAATCTCGGCCATCGAGGCTGTGTCAAAGCTCATCAGGCGGTCCAACACGAGTGTTCAACGATTCAAAGGCTACAGAGCCGCGCGACGGTGGGATACAACCTGAGGCGGCCAACGCCATTTCCAGGGTTCCGGTGACATCCTCGACCTTCATCGTCGTACACCGCCACCAGATCGACTTGGGGTGTGAGATTGGGCACAAGGCCCGTCATAATGCTGCCTAGAAGGTAGCGGCCCGGTAGATAGATTCCATTCGCGCATAAGCAAGCACCATAATTCTCGTTCACCTAATTCATAACTCGATCGACCCACGACAATAAAGGGAGGGTATAATAATATAGAGGGTTTCGCGTAACGCTAAAGGTCTCGCACGAACCTTTCGAACGCTTCCAATCTGACTTGCTGGGTTCCAATTCCGACAATGCGTAACTCATTGACGGCTGAACCCTTGATCGGTCGCTCTTCGCCGTCGACCATGTCGAAAAATTTTATGCCCGGCATGCGACTGCTTGAGAATTGTCTCAGGTTTTCCAATGGTACGAAAGCCGCTATCTGTTCGAGCGTCTCAATCACGTTGGAGTAGGTCGCAATAATCAGAATTCGCACTATTCCTCGTTGTACTGCCCCCGCTAAACTTTCCATGCCTTCAAAAGAAATACCATCGAACTTATAGCGAGAAATCGGTTTAGGAACACCAATGTCGATAAATCGGACCTGCTGTCAGAAATCTTGGACACGCGCCAAATCACGCAATAGATTGAGAGGCCAAACAATTGTTACGTCGCTACGACCAAAAGCGGGTAGTGTCGCTGGTGTTGTCTCGGTGAAGCACTGAAATAGAGCGTTTAAACGTTCTCTATTGAAAATTCGAACCGCTT
>JAPKDN010000340.1 GCA_028822575.1 Alphaproteobacteria bacterium
GGCAAGGGCACGTTTGGCCGTTGACGGAGCTATCCAGGATCTACGGTCCGCGGCTGTGCGTGCGCTCGCGGCGGCTGGGTGATTGGCGATGTGGCGCGCGGTTTTCTATTTCGTCCAAGTTGGGACCCTCGTGGCCCTTGCGGTTTGGCTAAGCGATAACCCGGGCAAAGTCGAGATCAATTGGCTGGGCTATCGCGTTGAGACCTATTTTGGCGTGCTGTTATTGGTGGCTTGTGTCGCGGCGGTTTTCATTGCGCTGGCATATCACCTTTGGCGCGGATTATTGGGCGCGCCGGGCGACTTCATGAAGCGTCGTCAGTTCAAGCGCCGGGAGGAGGGCTATCGTGCCCTGGCTCTTGGGATGGCCGCCGCCGCCGCCGGCGATCGAGAAGAGTCGCAGCGTCTGGCCCGTCGCGCCGATTCAATGCTCCAGGACCCGGATTTGACGCGACTTCTTTCGGCTCAAGCCGCGACGCTGAACGGAGACCAGGTGGCGGCGCGGCGCTATTTTGACGCGTTGGTCGAGAATGACGAAACCGCGTTTCTGGGATTGACGGGATTGATGCGCCAGGCAGCGGCGGATGGAGACGATGAGACGTTGCTTCATTTGGCGGAACGCGCCCACAAGGTTCGCCCGGATTCAGCCTTCGTTGTCGACACGCTTTTCAATTTACAATCCCGAGGCGCACTTTGGTCCGAAGCCCAAGCGACGCTTTTCGATGCCGTGCGCCGCCAGGTAAAGACCGAAGCTCAGGCTATCGGGCATCGGACGGCAATATTCACGGCGCGCGCATTCGAGGCGGAGGCTTCCGCGCGTTTCGAGGATGCGTCGGCTTTGGCGGAGAAGGCGCTTTCGACGACGCCGGACTTTGTTCCGGCGGCCCTGGTTCGTGCTGATATGTTGGGACGTGGCGGTAAGGATCGACAAGCGATTCGATTGTTGGAGGGGCTTTGGCACCGAAACCCGCACCCGGATTTGGTGGTAGCCTATCTAAAGCTTTGGCCGCTTGAGACCGGGCTGGATCGGCTGAAGAGAATACAGACATTGACCGCCGAGAACCCGACCGCCGTCGAGAGCCGGCTGGCGCTGGCATTCGCGGCGCTTCAAGCAAATCTCTGGGGAGAGGCCCGTCGGAATTTGACGGCCATTGGGTCGGATGAGATCTCGGCTCGTGTATGCCGGTTGATGGCGCGGTTGGAGCAGGATGAGCACGGTGATACCAGCGGGGCACGAGAGTGGTTGGACCGGGCGGATGGTGCGTCTCAAGACAAGGCCTGGACCTGTGGGAGTTGCGGAGCTGTAGCGACAGAGTGGTCCGCGTTGTGTGGCAATTGTGGCCGGTTTGACACTGCTTTATGGAAGCGCCCACCCCGTGTTTCCGTACTACCGCTTCTCGCTTCGACGGACACGATTTTGAATGAAGAGCTCAAAGTCGTTGAAGACGTCGGCGACCCAAGTGAGATGGTGTTGGAGGAAGTCGCTTCGCCGCCCGTGGCGCATCAGGCTTCTTGAGGCGAACCGCCGGTAGAATTCACATGACTCGATAGATAAAATTGTAAATAATCCGGCGGCGCGTATGAAATGACTTACTATGCCCAAGTATATTGGGTTGGCATCCAGAAGGGAGGCCACGAATGGTCGAGATCAATGCCTTCGACGCCCGCGCTGGCGTATCCGCGCTCTTGCAAGCGAACCGAAGCGGCGCGACCAGTACTTCTCCGAGCGGTCAAGCCAAGGCGGGAAAGTCGGTTGTTCTGCCTGCCATACAATCATTTCGATTGGCGTCGCGGACAGAAACGTCGTTGTTCGCGATGGATTTGACCGCCATTGGAGATGGACGTAAGGACGTTGCCGGGGCCTTGTCGGGGTTTCTGGAAGAACTTCTTGAAATTTTTCATGGTCCAGGCAAAGCCGGAGCGGCGTTGGAAACAGCCTTGTCCTCGGTATCCGATCTGGTCGATACCGCGGCCGGAGACTCGGATGTTGTGGGAATCCGGATTCGCTTGGCCAGCGTTGTCCGGAGCTTTGGCGCCGAAAACGGCGATGAAGCGGCGTATGGCAGCGTAACGGGATTCGCCATCGAAATAGGCCTTATTCGCAAGGGCCGTGTGAGTGCCGAGGATGTTGAACTCGTGGGCCTTGCGGGAGAACATTTGGAATTGAACGTCGAGCAGCGTCGTACCGGCGTCGTTGATGGCGTTTATCGTATCCGGGACGAGGCGCCGTTCGGCGAGGCTTTGGCAAAGATGCGGGGCGAAAACAAGGCTCAGGTCGAAGCGTTACAAAACGCGCTTGACCGGCTTCGTTTGGTGCAAGACGCGCTCAGTGATTATCGCAACGGCGACACTCGGGCGTTGGAAGGTGTTGAAAAACTCTTCCGGTCCGGGGCACTTGATGCTGGCGCCGTTAGAGCGATTTCCGATGTGCGCGGACCCGGCCAAACGGTGGTTCCCGGGAGCGGCGTGATCAGCTTTAGTTGAGTGCCTGAACGATTTCCTCGCACATTTTCTTGGCGTCGGCGAAAAGCATCATCGTGTTGTCACGGAAGAACAACTCATTATCGACGCCCGCGTAACCCGAGGCCATTGAGCGTTTCACGAACAGTACCGTTTGTGCGTTTTCCACGTCCAAAATAGGCATACCGTAAATCGGGCTTGCCGGATGGTTCTGGGGGGGGTTATTCGTCACTTCATTGGCGCAAAGGCCGAAGGCGACATCAGTCTGATTGAAGTCGCGGTTGATCTCTTCCAACTCCAAGACCTGCTCATAAGGTACGTTCGCCTCGGCGAGCAGGACATTCATATGCCCGGGCATCCGGCCGGCGACCGGATGAATGGCATAGCGAACGGAGACGCCACGATTCTTCAGGATGTCGCACATCTCGCGCAAGGCGTGCTGTGCTTGGGCGACCGCCATGCCATAGCCGGGCACGATAATGACCGTCGATGCGTTCTCCATGATGAAGGCCGCGTCCTCGGCGCTTCCGGATTTGATCGACTTGTCATCCTGTGTCCGAGCTGCCACTCCGTCGGTTTCACCACCAAACCCGCCAAGAATGACGCTGAAGAATGACCGGTTCATCCCCTTGCACATGATATAGGAGAGGATCGCGCCGGAGGAACCCACTAGGGCGCCGGTTACGATCAGCAAGCTATTGCCAAGCGTGAAGCCGATACCGCAAGCCGCCCAACCCGAATACGAGTTCAACATCGAAATAACGACGGGCATGTCGGCACCGCCTATTGGCAGGATAATAAGCACGCCAATCGCAAGCGATAGCAAAAGGATCAGCCAGAACCCGACCTCAGTCTGATCCTGGACAATCCAAACAATCAGGGCGACCAGAACGATCCCGAGAAGGGCATTGAGGAAGTGTTGTCCCTTGAAGACCAACGGTGCGCCGGTGATCAGTCCCTGGAGCTTACCGAAAGCGACGATGGATCCGGTGAATGTGATGGCGCCAATCGCCAAACCTAAGGTCATCTCGACGAGGCTGACGGGGCGGATTTCTAGAAACTCTCCAATGCCATAAGCTTCGGGGCGATAATAGGCCGCTGCGGCGACAAAACAGGCGGCAAGGCCAACGAGGCTATGGAAAGCTGCGACGAGTTGAGGAAGTGCCGTCATTTCGATCTTGCGGGCGACAAAGGTACCGATCCCGCCGCCGATGACAATGCCTACTATAATCACCTCATAGCTCAGCACGCTCGGCAGTGACAGCGTGGTGCCAATGGCGACCACCATGCCGGCGATGCCAAAGAAATTGCCCTGCCGCGAGGTGTCGGGCGAACTCAATCCCCGGAGCGCCATTATGAAACAGACACTGGAGACCAGATATAGGATCGCGGAATAATTTTCGGTCATCAGTTCCGGTCCAAGCTCAGCGTTTTTTCTTGAACATTGACAACATTCGTTGAGTCACGATGAAGCCACCGAAAATGTTCACCGAGGCCAGCACAACGGCGCAAAAGCCCATAACCTGGGAGAAATTAGTCTCGGCCGGGCCCGCGGCGATCAACGCGCCAACAATAATTACCGACGAAATAGCATTCGTGACACTCATCAACGGAGAGTGCAGAGCGGGAGTCACGCGCCACACTACATAGTATCCGACGAAACAGGCGAGCACCAACACCGTCAACCCGAAGATGAAAGGGTCGACGCCTGACGTCATGATGGGAACGTCGTGGGTCATGGACTGCGCGGCCTCTTGGGCAAGTCGCACTGACTCACTCGCCAAGCGCTCGGCTTCCAGCGCCAATTGTTTGGCGCGGTCAAGCAACTGTTCGGCACTCATGATCTCTTTATCCCAATACCCTTAGCCCGCCACATTTTTGGCCGCCGTGTTCCTTGGTTGACTTGCCAAATCCGCGATGGCCTCCACCGCCGCGTGCACTATCTTGCCCTGATTGGTGACCAGTGTGCCGCTCACGATTTCATCCTCGAGATCGATGGACATCGCATAAC
>JAPKDN010000341.1 GCA_028822575.1 Alphaproteobacteria bacterium
ATACAGTCAGTCTTTTACTAAAATCTTGCTTTACCAATAGTCGAACAATAAACCCCGACAAAAACGATAGATTTTAGGGCGGCCCGTCCAAGTAGGCAGCGGTTGGCCTTAGCGGATACGACCAATCGTTAAAAAAAAATTTAACAATCATTGCATTGTGCAATTCTGAAGCAGAACAAACAATTTTGTAAATATTATTGCATAAATTATACAGCAGGATAGGGATTTTATATCCCAATGTTATTTATGGATAACAGTTAGTTATAAATTATTTACACGCCACATATGAATATTATGCATAAAGACGATAATATAGAATCTATTAAATCAAATATGACGGTGAAGAGTTGTGATGCTAGAAATGATCCTGCTCGATGTCTCGACAAAAGCAATTTGAGCTAGCAAATCCCTCTATCGAAGATTTTGGCAAATTTCTGTTCATAGATGCTGGCCACCTAACGGTAGCCTCTCAGTCACTTTTCCCATACCGAACAATTTCTGACCAAACTGAGCCAGTGACCGCTCACTCGTTCGGGAAACAATTATATTTAAAGCACTGGCGCTTTATCCGTGCAGCCAGTCTCCCTCTCATACGCACGTGCGGCCCGGAAGAGGGTCGCTTCGTCGAAGCTGCGGCCGACGATCTGATATCCAGTCGGCAACCCGTTCGAGGTAAACCCGCACGGCACGCCAAGCGCCGGCAAGCCCAGAAAATTAAACGGCCGGGTGCAAGAGCCGAACCGGGCAATCGTATCGAGGAAACCTTGATTGGCGCTGAGGTCGGTCTCAGCAATGGTCGGCACCGCCATTGGCACTGACGGCGCAATGAGCATATCGGCGACATCGAAGACCACCTCGGTAAATTGCGCTAATAGTTGACCTCGCAAGTTCAGCGCTTCGATATACCGCGTACCTGGATAATAGAACCCCTGCATCAAGCGGTTGCGGGTTTGGGTGCCGTAATCCTGCGGGCGTTCGCGCAGATTGGTCGAGTGATATGTGGCCGCCTCGACGCGCCCCAATACCTCACCAAGCGCGAAGCCATTAGCAATGCCGGGTATTTCAATCTCAACAATCTCCGCGCCCAATTTACGATAGACCTCGATGCTGGCCTCAATCGCGATACGGACTTCCTCATCGACATCGTCAAAGAAATGATTGGCCGGCACGCCAAGCCTGAGGCCCTTCACACCATCTTCGATACCGGCGGTGTAATCGCCAACCGGCTCGCGGCTGGTCGTCGGGTCGTCAGGATCAAATCCGGCTACTGCCTGGGTTATCACCGCGCAATCGTTCACTGTGCGGCAGAGCGGGCCTACATGATCGAGACTAAACGATAGCGGCATCGCACCGTAGCGGCTGACCCGGCCATAAGTTGCTTTCATACCAACGAGACCATTGCAATAGGCTGGAATGCGGATCGAGCCGCCGGTATCCGAGCCGAGTGCGCCATAGACCAATCGTCCCGCGACAGCGGAACCCGAACCGCTCGACGAGCCGCCGGTAATGTGTTTGGTATTCCAGGGATTACGCGGCGTACCGGTCATCTCGTTATGGCCGGTGGGTCCGGTAGCAAACTCGACCATTTGCAAGCGCGCCACTTCCAGCGCTCCCGCAGCATCCAATTTCGCCAAAGCGGTGGACGTAATCTCTGGCACGTAGTCGGCGCGAATCTTTGAGCCACAGGCGCTGACCCGTCCGGCTCGGTAGTACATGTCCTTATGCGCCAGCGGCACGCCATGCAGTGAGCCCGACGGCCCATCCTTCGCTAATGCGTTGTCCGACTTGCGGGCCTGCACCAGCGCGTCGTCAGGGTCGACGGCAGCGATGCAATTCAGCGTGTTGCCATGGCGCGCGATCCGGTCGAGCGTGGCTTCTGTCACTTCCACTGCCGATAATTCCTTGGCCACAATCTTGGCCGCGACATCGGTCAGGCTCAGCGCCGTAATCTCATCGGCGCTCATCCCTTCTCTCCCTTCGCTTGTCCGTCGAGCAATCCACGGAAAATAGCCGGTTCGGATTCAAATAGCAGACCACGAGCGGCTTCTCGCACCTGACCTTCGTGCAGTTTCACGCGACGGAACACGGTGCTGGCGGAACCGGGATCCGGTTCGACCTGCTGTACTTGCTTCGCCCACTCGCGAAGGATTTCATCACTGTCGTTCATCATATCCCCCTAGAGTTCCGGTGCCCGGTCGCACCACAGCATTTCTCGCTCGTAGGCGTGCCCGGCCCGCAATAAGGTTTTCTCGTCAAAGGGCCGCCCGATCAGTTGGAAACCGGTCGGCAAGCCGTTTATGGTGAACCCACACGGCACGGAAACGGTCGGCAAGCCCAGGAAATTGATCGCCCGTGTGTTGTGAGTGATCGAGGCGATAGATTTCATATAACCCGGTTGCGCGCCCACATCAGTCTCGTCGATGCGTGGAATTTCAATGGGGATGACCGGCGCATGCAGCATATCGACTTTGTCGAATACACTGGCGCAAAAATCGGCTAGTACTTGGCTACGCAGATTTAAACCCTCAATATAGCGAGTTCCGGAATAGTAAAAGCCCGGCAGCATACGGCTCAAGGTTTGCGAGCCATAGTCTCCCGGACGCTCGCGCACCCATTTGCTGTGATAGGCCGCCGCCTCCGTCGCCATGACAACATTCGCGAAGCGGTTGGCCTGCTCGATGCCCTGCGCATGCAGCGGTATGATTTCAGCACCAAGCTCACGGTACACCGCGAGACTGGCTTCGAGCGCGTTTCGCACTTCGCTTTCAACCGGATCGTAACAATGATTTTCCGGCACACCAATGCGCATACCCTTCACACCGTCGGCGATGCCGTCGAGATAGTCGGGCACAGGCCGGTGACTGGTCGTAGCGTCTTTGGAATCATATCCGGCAATGGCCTGAAGGATCAGGGCGCTGTCTTTCACGGTGCGGGTCAAGGGACCGACATGATCGAGCGAATACGAAAGCGGCATGGCACCATAGCGGCTGACCAGACCGTAGGTTCCCTTCACGCCCGCCAGGCCGCAACATTGTGCTGGCAGGCGGATCGAGCCGCCGGTGTCGGATCCGAGCGCGCCGTATACCAGACGTCCCGCCACCGAAGCGCCGGAGCCACTCGACGAGCCGCCTGTGATATAATCCGTATTCCAAGGATTACGCGGCGTACCCGTCACCTCGTTATGGCCTGTCGGGCCAAACGCGAATTCTACCATGTTCAGCCGTGCGATATCGAGCGCGCCCACTGCATCCAAGCGTTGGATCGCGGTTGAAGTCACATCAGGTACAAAATCAGCAAGAATGTTGGAACCGCAAGCCGCCGTCCAACCGGCGCGGTAGTACATGTCCTTGTGCGCCAGCGGTACGCCATGAAGTGGCCCACGGACATCACCCGACGCCAATTCCTCGTCGGCCTTGCGGGCACCTTTGAGCGCCGCCTCTTCGTCGCAATGGACAATGGCGTGGAGTTTCTCACCGTAACGACCGATACGGTCCAACGCGGCTTCTGTCGCTTCGAGGGAAGATATCTCACGGCCGGCAATTTTCTCGGCCGCTTCCGCCAGGGTAAGGGACGCGATATCGTCGGCGCTCATTTCGGCGTCACCTTATCAGCGATCTTCTCTAACATTCTCGTGTAAGAAGCGGGCTCTGTCTCGAAGGGTAATGCCATCGCCGCGTCGCGAGCCTGCGCGTCCTGGCGCAAGACAGCGCGTAAAATACCATCTCCCGATCCGACCTCAGGCGCGATCCCTTGCGCGAGTGCCGCCCATTCCTTCAAATATGAAATATCGTCGCCCAATTCACCCTCCTCATTTTTCGGCAGCTCACCAGGTGGTGGTGTTTTTGATCAATGCGATATTGTACGATATAGGGCTGGTGCGGGCCATCAAGAAGCCCTGACCGTAATGGCCGCCTTTAATCAGCTAAGATATCGTATTCGTGCTGTTCCTCTATGCCTTCGGCGACGATGTCGGTTCAAAGCTCGATGGCCATGCCAGCTATGGCACGCACGAGCATCCAGCTTGCTTCGTCCTTTACAACGTTGACGACGAAGGTGTGGTTGATCTTCAAGGTATCGAAGGGGAACCGGTGCAGGTACCTGAGGCTGGAATAGCCGGTGCCAAAATCGTTGATGGCTAGCAGAGAGTTCAATTCTTTTAGATTTCCTGCGCCCAGGCCCCGTTTTGCGCATCATGCACCATCAAGCTTTCCGTGATCTCCAACTTGATCTGGCTTGGATTGACACCGTAATTTTCGATAATATCGCGCAGCACATCGACCTTCGACAGCTCGAGCAATTACCGGCCGGAAACGTTTACGCTAACGAAGGGCGGTTTCTCGTCTGGGAAGGATTTGTTAGAGCCTTTAGCATCGCCAAATGATCACACAGGCCCGTTTTCAGCACCCAACGTCCCATCTCAAAGATCCTGCTCGGTTTTTCCACCAACA
>JAPKDN010000342.1 GCA_028822575.1 Alphaproteobacteria bacterium
CGGCTAATTCCAGACCCCCGCCATGACACAGACATGCCTATCGTCCAATGGGCGACCAACGCCGCCTCACCGACATGCTTGTTGGTATTTTCTCGAAGCGCCCGAGAAATCAGGGCTTTGGCGGCACACTTAATCGCAGGCGATAGGATGGTCGTAACAACGAGATCCTTATCCGTCACCCGAAACCCATCCGGCAGTTGTTCCGGAATCTAGTCTACAAAATGACGTCCCAACCTTGCGTTACGTAGCGAAATCACTTTCGCCGGGCGGTGACAAGATTTACATACAGCAATTCGCTACCAACCGCGGCCATAGACGCGGCGGCTGGGACGCTGTGCGATCGTAGTGTTTTTGGAATACTGGTGCGAGCTCAGGACGCGGGTCATGCTCGACGTGTTGGAAAGTAATACGGTGGCAAACGCCTTTCGGGGCAATGTTGGTTTCATCCCAAACGCCACGGTCATGGAATTGACGGTGCCAGGATACAGGCCACCCAAGCTCGATTAGCGAGAATGCGAGGCCTTCATCTTGCCTAGTGCAAAGAAGCATTTCCACCAAAGCCATCCCTGGACTAATGTCCGCCGCCATGGCGACCTATGACACCACCACCGTACTACCAAAAGCCACCGCGTTCGAGAACGGGGTGCTTTTGCTTACCTTGACGCTCGTCACCATGCTCTATGCGATGTCGGTCACCATCGCCAATGTCTCGTTACCACAAATTAAGGGCGCGCTGTCGGCGACAACCGATCAGATCGCGCTCATCGTCACCTTCAACATAATCGCAACGGCGGTCGCCACGCCGATGACGGGTTGGCTGACCGCGCGGTTTGGCCGGCGTCATGTGATGATTTGGTCGGTCGCTGGCTTCACCATTGCGTCGTTCCTTTGCGGGACCGCGACTAGTCTGGACCAGCTTGTAATCTACCGGTTCATGCAGGGTGCCTGCGGGGCGCCATTGGTGCCGCTTAGCCAAGCAATCGTGATCGATTCCTTCCCAAGGGAAAAAGTCGCCTCGGCGACGGCGATTTACGGGATGGGCGTGGTCCTGGGACCGATTCTCGCACCCACTATCGGCGGTTATCTCAGCGAAACCTACAGTTGGCGCTGGGTTTTCTTCATGATCGTTCCCTGCGGCCTGGCCTCGCTCGCCGGGGTCATGGCCTTTATCAAGCGCCGGCGCTCTCGACCGTCAGCGCATCTGGACTGGACCGGGTTTATCGCTCTGGCTCTGGCGATTGCGGCATTCCAGTTCCTGCTCGATCGGGGGCAACGCCTCGACTGGTTCGATAACTGGCAGATCATCGCCTGCTGTTGGGTCGCCGTCTTGGCCTTCTATGTTTTTATCTCGCATTCCCTGACGTCGGACCGACCGTTCCTCAATCCACGTCTACTGACCAAAAGAAACTACACGTTGGGTCTTTGTTTCGCGTTCGTTTTCGGGCTCTTGAATTTCACGCCAATCACGCTTCTACCGGCATTGCTGCAGACGCTGCGTGGCTATCCGGATGACATCGTTGGCATCATCCTTGGGATACGTGGCACGGGCACGCTTCTGGGCTTTACACTCATGTTCCTTGGGGCAAGCAAACTTGATCCCCGATTTACCATGTTTGTCGGATTTTTCCTGCAAGGCATATCCGGATGGTACATGGCGCAATTAAACATCAATCTGACAACATTTGATGTGCTCTGGACCTCCTGGTTGCAAGGATTGGGGGTCGGGCTGATATGGGTACCCTTATCTATCGTGACCTTTAGTCAATTGGATGAAACAGAGACCGCCGAGGGCTCCTCGGTCTTCCATCTGATGCGAAACTTCGGCAGCAGCGTTTTCATATCCATCACCATAGCCATCATGATTCGCACTGGTACCGTGAGCTATACCGAGCTGTCGGAAAATGCCACACCGTTGAACCAGGGATTGTTGTTCCAAGACTCAATGGGGTCGATTTGGTCTTTGGATAGCACTCAAAACCTCGCGGCGCTAAGCGGCGAGATCGGACGGCAAGCGATTATGATCGGCTATCTCAACGCGTTTTACGCGTTCGCCATAACCGCCTTTGCGGTCTGCCCGTTCTTATTTTTAGCGAAGATTAAGAAATAAAACTAACGCGCGGCGACGTTGCTCCTAACCACGCTTTAACGTCGCCTTAACAACTTCGAAAGCCCGCAATGTCGCGTCGCTTACATGATGCTCCATGCCCTCGGCATCAGCCTCCGCCGTCTCCGGGGGAACCCCGATCGCGTGGAGAAATTCCAGAACGACCTTATGTCGGGCTCGAGACCAGTCCGCCAATTCGCAGCCTTTCTCCGTCAGGAAGATCGAGCGATAAGGTTTGGAATCGACAAACCCGTCTTTCTGCAGACGCTGGATTGTCGCGTTGACCGTTGGACGACTTACACCCAGGTGCGACGCCAAATCGACCAGACGCGCCTTGCCGTTGATCTCGATCAGATCAGAAATCAACTCGACATAGTCCTCGGCGATCTCCACGCTATGGTCGTCGCGGATGCGTTGGAACAAGGCCGCCCGGCGCCCCGCGTCTCTCAGATCGATGACCGGCGCGTTGTCGGCGCCGTCCACGGCATCTGGCTTTCTGGCTTCCTTCCCCATCCTCCGGTCCCCGTCCGATTTTAACTCGCGGCGCGAGCTCTCTTCAAGCCGTCATCTAGATCACGACAAACAACAACCCAATGGCCACGCCAGGAACCAAGCCCTTGAGCGATCCCATGAAGCAATTGGAACACTATATCAAAGCATGAGCCTGCAAAGCCATCATGAGCATTAAAGAGACGGCGCGCGATCTTGAGCTTCCAAGGACTCACAATGGCTTGCTGGCCACGCTACGGCGGCAGATAATTATGCTCAGTGATTACCATAATGGGCGATGAATCATGTTGACCTGCTCGTATCCACAACCGGCAATGCTTAGACAAGTCGAAGCATCCTTGGGGAATAGGGAATGATGACCAGGCGATCGGTCCTGATTGTCGATGAAGGGCCCACTCTCACCGAGATGGCAAAGCTCTTTCATCAAGACGAACGATATACGGTTTTCACTGCGTCAGGCGCTGGGGCGTGACCTCGCCATCCATCATCCTGCTCGACGTGAACATGCCCGATCAGAACAGCCACCAGCCTTGCCGCTGCATCCGATCGGGCTACGCGCACATTCAATGCCCGATCGTATTCTTCACCGGCAATAATATCACCGATCATCTCCCTATCGCGCTGGAAGCCAGTGGCGACTATTTCGTGATTAAACTATTCTCAGCGATCATCTTGGTCGGCGCCGTGAAGCGTGGTTTCATGGCTTGGTGGAAAAAGCTGAGAACCTGATCAAAATCAGCGGCCTGGCACCGGCCCGAATAGATTGGAAAATACTCTAGTCAATCCACTCCGCCACCACATAGGGCGCCCTGGCGATGGAGACCTCCGGATGATAGTGGAGAAACACCGCCAGTGCCGAGCGAAAGGAGACCCGATCAGATTTGCCTTGGACCCTTAGCTCTCGATACGCGATCGTTACCGCCTGATAGCAGGGATCGCTCATATCGCAAGCGAACAGATCATCCGTGACCATATCGTTTCTCCAGAGTTCCGCCCCAATCGGTGCCACCGCAACCTATTTAAAAACCCGAGCTAAGCAAACGTTATCATGTTGTTGATGGGCTAAAATCTGATAGCGGGTCGCGCGTATGGTTTTCAACCCCAACAACGGGTTCTTAGTCGTTAGAAATCTCGATGGAAGATTTACCGTGGAGGCACGAAGGCCGCTTGCGTTCCGCCATCGACCGGAATGGTTGTGCCAGTAACATAGGCGGCATCCTCACTCAGCAGGAACCGCATCACCCGCACGATGTCGCTTGGCTGAGCGATGCGCCCGATCGGCGAGGGCCCAGAGGGCCGCCATTTGCCACTTTTGGCCGGATCGTTTTGATTGTTGACCATGGGTGTGTCGACGGTACCAGGTGCAAGCGCATTGACGAGGATACCGTGTCCGGCACACTCCACGGCCAGCACGCGGGTCAATTGGCTCACGGCGGCCTTGGACGCGGAATAGGCGCCACTATCAACTTTGGGACGTAATGCGGAAACTGAGGACAACAGAATTATCCGCGCCAGGTCGCCCGCATCGGCGGCCTTGCGCAACATCGGCATCGCTTCGCGCGCCGACAGCCAGAGCCCCCGGACGTTAACGCCGAATACCGCGTCGAAATCCTCGACGCTCATATCCACGAGAGGCCCAAGCTTGAGAATCCCAGCACAGGCGATCAGTGAATTGATTGACCCGGTCGCCTTACCGATCTCCGCCATGGTCTTGGCCACCGCCTCAGCATCTAACAGATCGCAAGTCCGGTGATGAAACGCACTATTGCCCAAAGTGGCGGCGGCCATTTCAAGGCCGTCTAAGGTCACATACAGGCCGAAAACCCTACAC
>JAPKDN010000343.1 GCA_028822575.1 Alphaproteobacteria bacterium
ATCAATGATTACGATGTTATGGAGACATTTACTCGGGCGTCACCTGAAAAAATACCAGATATTCGCCGAAATGGCTGCGTAAACTCCAATGACACCGCGTAGGAAAAGTCTTTAATTCCAGGGACTACCTCGACTAAATTCTTGTACGCACTTAAGCATACCGGCCCCATGAGACGGTCATCTCCTCGGATGTAAGTCGCTATTTTTTAGCGTGTATTGTTGGTATAGCCTTACGGACCTACTATACTTCGGAATGAAGTTACATGCCGGATTTCGCCATAGAGGATAGTCTGGATCTGACTTCCGGCGCGGCTATCGCCGGCGTCGACGAAGTTGGTCGCGGACCCTTGGCGGGACCGGTGACAGCAGCCGCGTTGCTGCTTGATCGCGCAATCGACCGTGATCTTGCGGCGTCGATTGATGACTCCAAACGCTTATCAGCGACGCGTCGGGCGGCGCTGATCCCAATGCTCCAGAGCGTCACGGTTATTGGTTTGGGTTGGGCGGATCGCGCGGAGATCGACCGATTGAATATCCTCGGCGCCACCATGCTTGCGATGCGGCGCGCGGTCGACGCCCTTGCGGCTCGAATAGGACGGGCGCCGGATTTTGCTCTCATCGACGGAAACAGAAACCCTGGTTTAGGCTGTCCGTCGCGCACTGTTATCAAGGGAGATTCGGTTTCGTTGTCGATCGCGGCGGCATCGATCGTCGCCAAGGTGGCGCGAGACGGCGCAATGGCCGAGCTCGCCGAACAGTTCCCGGGATATGGCTGGGAGCGTAATGCGGGATATGGCACGCGAGAACATATCGACGCGCTAAACCGGCTCGGTCCCACCCCTGAACACCGGCGAAGTTTCGCGCCGGTCCGGGCCGCTTTGGAAAGTCGAGGCATTGGGATTCAACACAACACCGGCAAGTTTTAAGATTCGCAACCACTATATGTGGTGAAGAATGCCTTATAAGCCTTTGAGTCCATTGAGTCATTTCACAGTCATGGGTTGACCCAGACTCGCGCTTGCGTGATTATCTGCTCTCTGCAGCTGGCACGGACAGCGAAAATGAATGTCGATGACACGAGCGGCGACAGCAGGATTGTCGTCGGGGATTGCACGGAAGTGATGGCCGGATTGCCGGCCGAGTCGGTTGATCTTATTTTTGCCGACCCACCGTATAACCTGCAGCTATCCGGTGACTTATTGCGGCCCAACAACACTAAAGTGCATGGGGTTGACAATGACTGGGACCGGTTCGCGGATTTTGCGACGTATGATGCGTTCACGCAAGATTGGCTAACCGCCTGCCGGCGTGTCTTGAAGCCAGACGGGTCTCTCTGGGTTATTGGCAGTTATCACAATATCTTTCGTGTCGGCGCGACCTTGCAGGATCTGGGGTTCTGGATTCTGAATGATGTGATTTGGCGCAAGACCAACCCGATGCCAAATTTTCGGGGCCGGCGCTTTACCAACGCACATGAAACCATGATCTGGTGCTCGAAAAGCCAAGACGCCAAGCGCTATACCTTCAACTACGACGCCATGAAATCCTTGAACGAAGGCCTCCAAATGCGCAGCGACTGGTTGCTGCCGCTTTGTACGGGCTCCGAACGGCTGAAGGTCGACGGTCAGAAGGCACATCCCACCCAGAAGCCGGAAAGCCTGGTGGCTCGGGTGATTCTTTCGAGCTCTCGTCCGGGTGACATGGTGCTCGACCCTTTCCTCGGCTCGGGTACGACCGCAGCGGTCTCAAAGAGATTCGCCAGACGTTTTATCGGCATAGAACGGGATCTGGGATATGCCGAACTGGCCCGCAAGAGGGTCGCGGCGGTTGAACAAGTCACCGACCCCGAGGTGTTGGAAATTGAAAACCGCAGGACAGCGCCGCGCGTGCCCTTTGGTAGTCTTTTGGACCGTGGCATGGTGCGTCCCGGAGAGGTGATGTTTGACGCGCGGCGCCGCTGGCATGCCAAAATCCGCGCGGATGGCACCTTGATCTCCGACAAGATGAAAGGCTCCATCCACTCCGTTGGCGCGGCGGTTCAGGGCGCCCAGGCTTGCAATGGTTGGACTTTCTGGCATGTGGATCGAAAGGGCGCCACGGTTCCCATCGATGTCTTTCGACAAAAAGTCCGAGCGGAAATGGCGAACTGACGGCGTGATCAATTGTTAGAGCCCGCGTTGACCCGGACCGTCGCCAATAGCGCTAGGCCGACAATCCAAAACATCAGGATCGTGGCCATTCCGGCCCGCTGACTTTCGAACCCGGCTGTAACCAGGCCGAAAATCAACGGCCCCAGGAAACTGGTGGATTTACCAGATAACGCATAAAGTCCAAACATCTCCGCCCGTGAATCCGGCGGTGACAATTGGATCATCAATCCGCGACTGGCAGACTGAACCGGACCGATGAAAACGCTCATACTCAGGCCAAATATCCAGAACCAGTAGGCGGATGGTGCCATCAGAACCGCCGCGCCAAAACCGATCAACCCGGCAAGCGCGATGACAATGGTCTGTTTAGCGCCGACCCGGTCCTCGACCCAAGCGAAGCCAAAGGCGCCGGCGCCAGCCGCGACGTTCATCGCGATCCCAAATTTAATAATCGCGGCGAAGCTCATCCCAAAGGTGCCGGCGGCGTAAAGTCCTCCGAATTGAAACAAGGTCACCAATCCATCCACGTAGATCATGCGGGCTAATAGAAACATTCCGGCGTGACGGCGTCGTTTCAGATCTTTGACGGTGGCCCATAATTTGGGAATCCCTGTCCGTGCTGCGGCCCATAACCCAACGCCCGTAGAGGGGCGATCCCGAACGAAAGCCAAAAACGGCCACCCGAATAGCAGCCACCAAAAGCCCACGACGATGACTGTGGCCCTGACGGTTTCGGCTTGCTCCGGGTCCAGGCCAAAGGGAGGTGTCTCGGTTTGAATGAGGGTGACCAGGCAAAGCCCGAGACAGGCAATTGCGCCGATATATCCGGCGCCCCAGCCCCACCCGCCAATACGCCCTATTCGGTTCGCGGGCCCCATTTCCGGCAAGGTCGCGTTATAAAAGATCGTTACCACCTCGAAACAAACCGTGGCGATCACTACCGCGACCAAAGCCAACGCGATGGAGCTTCGGTCCGGGGTGACGAACCAAAGCGAGCCCGTGGCGAAAACGCAGCCGAGACTGAAGATGGCGATCCATGGTTTCAGCCGCCCGGTTCGGTCGGCAACCGCGCCGAGTAGTGGCCCGAGTATCGCGACCAGAAACCCGGCGGTGGCGATGGCTCGGCTCCAAAGCACCGTCCCCTCGATCTCGTCGCCGACTACGCCCTTGGCGAAATAGGCTGAAAACACGAAGGTTATGACGATCGTTGGATAGGGCGAATTCGCCCAGTCGAACAGGCACCAGGAGAGGATCGCGCGTCGGCCCGGTTTCACCGGTATGCCTTGGGTCTGGGGGTCACGATACCCGCCAAGAATCACTCCCGGGCGCCTTGCGCCAGGCTTCAAGAACCGCCCTAACCGCAGTAACGAAAGCCATGGGCTGATCCAGCGTCAGGTGGTGTTGTGCCTCGGGGATCCCGATCACGGGTGAACCTGGTGCCATAACCGATGTCATGTACTCAGCGGTATCCGGCGTCACTAGCTTGCTTTTCTCGCCATAAATCAGAGCAGTCCGGCATTCGACTTGGGCAAGATACGCGTGATAGGGCTCCGAGAAACGCCGACGATGCATGGCGTTTCCGTCGAACTTCCAGGTCCACCCTTCATCCTCCCGCATCAGGGAATGGCGTCCAATATGTTCTACAAGGAAATTGTTTTCGCATTCCTGCTCGGGCATAAGTCGAAAGCGGGCAAGGGCGGTCGCGAAATCAGGATAATGACGCTTGTTTCCCATCCGCCGGGGCTTGCGTTCTACTTGTGCTTCGGGTGCCTGAATGGGTGAATCGGCGATGATGAGCCCCGCAATATCCTGACCATGCATTTGGGCGTATCGTGTCGCCGTTAGGCCGCCAAAACTATGCCCGATGACCGTTACCTCGGGTCCGAGGGCGGCGTTCTCGATCACCCGGCCTAATTCTGCGGCGCGAATCTCGGCGCTGTATTCGGGGCGCCGGCCGCTGTCGCCCATACCGGACAAGTCCGGTGCCGCGACGCGGTAGTGGTTGGTGAAAAACGGTGCGAGAAAGCTCCACCAATGACCGTGCCCGCCGCCGCCATGCACGAAGAGCAGCCCACCCCGGCGCTCGTTGTCCGGCGGTCCGTCCCAAAGCAAATAGTTGATATCGCAGCCATCTGACTCGACTCGTCTCGTCTCACGAGGTTGGCTCATCGCCCGGCGATACCATTCTGGACAATCTTGGGTAACGGTGAGGTGAGCCTCGTCGCTAGAAGGCGTCGCATCCATTATTATCTCGCTATTGGGTCAGATCACGAAGCGGGTGAATGAC